>JAQGPE010000745.1 GCA_028293225.1 Akkermansiaceae bacterium
GCGCAGTTCGAACAGGGTTTCGCCGGTGTTTTTGATATTGAAATTGGAGTTCCCGGCGCGCAGACGCTCGGGGATCATCGGCTTGCCGTCCTTGCTGTAGCCGCAGCGGTAGAGCTGGGCGAAGCTGGGATAGATGGAAATCACATACGCATTGCCGAACAGCTTGCTGTAGGCCGTGCTGTTGCTCATCGCCGGGCTTTTGTCGGCGTCCGCCGGGGCCTCGGGGTGGGCGAAGTCCGCATCAAAAGCGAGAGCGATGCCCGGCGCCCCGCGCGAGCTGAGCTTGAAGCGGATCATCACCTTGTCCGGCATCTCGGCCTGGAGCAGCAGGGCGTCGTTGCCGGCCTTCGAGTACCACGCCGCCCCGGAGTGTTTCCACGACGGCTCCCATTTCTCCTTTTCCTTTTCTTTGTCGCCGTCCTGATCCTCCGCAGGGTCGGCGGCAGGGTCCTCCTTCGCAGGCTTGTTGAGGCTGGCGATCTTCCATGAGGACTCGTCGAAAGGGCCGGCGTAAATCAGACGGCCACCAAAGGGATTCGGCGCTACGAAGGACACCGCGTCCCGTGGCACCTCGATGGTTCCCGCGCTGTCCGTGAGAATGGTCACGTGCGACTCATCCATCGAGATCAGCTTGCCCGGCAGCCGGTCGCCGTTGATCAGCGCGACGTGATTGACCGCGGTCACCGGCACCAGCGGGTGGCCGCCACGCAGCACGATCTGGCGGATCTTGTCGCGCTGGAACTCGATCGGCTGCGGCACGTCCGGCCGCGACCAGCTGATTTTGCCGTTGTCGCCGATCTCGTTCAGCGTGCCCCGCAACTGGTCGCCGGTCGTGAAACGCAGCAAATCGTCGGCAGGTGCATCCGCCGCCAGGCAGGCGGCGGTCAGCAGACAGGTGAGAAGAACGGGCCGGATCATTTCTCGTAAATCGGAAGAAAGCGGAAATTCAGGGCGAGCGAGAGCAGGGAACCCGCGGTGTTGAAGCACTCTCCCTTATTTCCGGGCCAGGAGCCATCCCGATTCTGAATCGTGGAGAGATAGCGGATGTTGCGGGCGTTCCAGTCCGCCCAGACCTCCTGGTCGGCGTGGAAGAGCGCCTGCGACATGTAGTATTCGAAGTAGTAGGGGTAGGTCCGGTCGCGATAGTTGAGCTGGTCCTTCAGGTAGTTGACCGAGGACTGGAAGCCCTTGCCCTCCTTGGACTTCGCCAGCGACAGGCACAGCACGCCGATCGCCGTCAGCGTCGGCCGTCCCTGGCCCACCGAGGTGTAGCCATAGGCGCCATCCTCACCCCGGCAGCGCGCCATGAAGGCGAGGCCCTTCTGGAAAGCCGCGTCGGGCACTGGCACCCCGGCGTTGCGCGCCGCATACAGCGCCACCAGCTGGCAACCGGACACGGTCGTATCGGCGTCCGTGCTGTCCGGCGTGTAGCGCCAAGCCTCCGAGCGGTTGCGCTTCTGGGCGCTCAGGATCAGGTCGACCGCTCGCTTCAGGGCCGGGGCGACCTTCGGGTGGTCCAGCATTCCATACGTCTCCGCCAGCGCCAGCGTCGAGAAGCCGTGGTTGTACATGCTGTTCCCGATGTAGCCGTTGGACGAGCTCTGCTGGGAAAGGATGTAGTCGATGCCCTTATTGATCTGCTTGGTGTAGGGCCCCACGTTGGGATCCTCGCCGTGGGCCATGAAGGCGATCACGCACAGGCCGACCACGCCGGGCTCGGAGCCGGTGGCATCGTCCCAGCAGCCTTTCGCATTCTGCGTTTTGGCCAGGAAATCGAGCCCGCGCTCGTACATGGTTTCGACCTGCGCCGGCACCGGGTCGTCGGGTCGGCGCGGGATGTCCTGACCGGACAGCAGCCCGGGAAGCAGGGCTGCCAGCCCCGGGGCCAGGTTCAGGAAAGAGCGCCGGTTCATCATCGTCGTTGTCACTTGGAAATCTTGCCCGCCGCGCGGTTGTAGGCGTCCAGCGCGCCCTGGAATTCCTGCGGCAGGGTGTGCCCCGCGGTTCCGGAGGCCTTCGGCACCCGCCGCTGCTCCTCCTTGCCGCCGGTCACCGGCCCATGGTCGGGGGTGTTGGCGCTGTCGGAGTCGCCGGTCTGGCCCTGGCCGCCGGTGTCGCCCGGTTTGCCTTTTTGTTCGCCGGGTTTCTCGCCGGGCTCCTTGCCCATCATGCGTTCCATCATGTCCATCATCGCGCCACTCGCATCGCCCTTGCCGCTCTGCTGCTGACGCTTCTTGGCGGCGTCGTGGATCTTTTCGATCACATCCGTTTGCGCCGCGATGGTGTCGTTGCCGGTGTCGTGATCGAGCAATCGTTCGGACGCGTCATCCATGGCGTTCTCCACCTCCTTGAGCATCTTGGCGACCTCTTCGCTGGTCTGCTCGATCGTCAGCTGCTGCACGTCCGCGGCCAGGTCGTCCTGCTTGTCGGAGAGCTCCTTCGAGGCCGTCTGGTGCTCGGAAATCTTGGCCGCCAGATCGGCCTCTTTCTGCTGCTGCTGCATCACCGTCGCAGCCGGGTCGGCTGCCATGGCGAGAACGGGAAGAAAAACGAGAGTGAGGAGCGCTTTCATGGCTTGGCTTCGGCCGGGGATTCGTAGGCGCGGCGCAGGGTTTCCAGAGAACGGGTGCGGGCCCGCAGATCCTGCTCCTGCTGCACCATCTTCATTACGCGCAGCATGAACTCGAAGTCCTCATCCTCCTGATTTCCGTTGCCGCTGCCCGCACCGCCACCGCCGTTCTTCTGGGCCTCGCCCTCCAGCTTCTTTGCCCACTCGGTCAGCTTCGCCGACCACTTCTTGGCGGCGGCCGCGGCGATGAACGACTGCTGCGCCTGCATGCGGGTCCGGATTTCCTCCAGTCCCATTTCGATCCGCGAGCTGTTCATGTCATCGACGATTTCCCGGAAAGCCGGCTTGTTGCTGCGGGCGAAGAAATGCTCCAGGTCCTCGCGGATCCAGCGCACATCGGAGGAAGTGTTGGCCTGCAGCCGGGTGGCATCCTGCAGCAGCCCGGCGTCATGCGGATCGAGCTCCGCCGTGCGCAGGCCAAGGTTGGCCTTGGCATCCCACAGCGCGATGTGCACCCCATCCTCATCGGAGGCGGCTTTCTTGAGGCGGTTGACGAAGGTCCCGGCCTCGAAGTTCTGGTTCGCGTCGTTGGCCTTCTCCGCGGCCTTCTGCATCTTCTCGACCGCCTGCTCCTGGCGCTCGGTGGCCTCCTTCATGTCCTTGGCCGACTTCTCGGGCGTGTTGCGCTGGTCCTGGGCGTCGCCCAGCTTTTTGTCGACGCCCGGCAGGTCCTCCTTGGCCAACTCGTCGATCGACTTCATGGCCTCGGCCATCTTCTTCAGCGTGTCCTTGTCGATCGTGCCATTGCGCGCGCTGTCCTTGAACAGCTCCTCCATCTTCTGGGAAAGCTCCTTCATCCGCTCCGTCTGCTGGCGCTCGGCATCCTGCTGCACCTGCAGGCGCTTCTTGCCGTCCTCGCTCTGCAGTTCCTCGGGCGTCAGTTTTTCAAGCCGCTGGTTTTCCTCTAACAGGTTGCGCTCCTTGCGGGCCAGATCCTCCAGTTCGCCGATCGACCGGTCAAAGCGGGTCTTCAGCATCTGCGCGTGTTCATCCCTGGTCAGGATGTGCAGGGTGATCGGCTGCGAGTAAATCCGCCCGCGGTCCGGCAGGTAGTCCTCCACGTAGACCCGGACCGTCAGCTTCTGCGGGGTGATGTTGAAGGTGGCGGGTGAAAAGGCGACCTTCTGCGAGAGCCGCGGCTGATCCGGTCCGCCGGTCAGCAGCTTCAGCGAACCGCTGGCCGCCTTGCCGGTGGCGGTGGAGGGAAGCTCGCCCGACCACTCGATGCCCATTTCCCGGATCCCGAAGTCGTCCTCGGTGAGCGCTTCGAAATCCACGGTCTCCTCGGGAAGGATCACCTTCTGCCGGTCGATGCCCTGGATGTAAGCGCTCGGCGGAGCATCGGGCAGGGGATCGATCCTCACCTGAAAGCCCTTCGCACCATCCAGCCCCAGCGTGTCGGTCCACGCCAGCGGCAGGACCCCCGCGCGCTCCACCACGTCCAGCGGGGGCGTCGTGGCGGAGGGGCCGTCGATGCTCATTTCCTGAACGCCTGCCTTCGCCCTCTGCAGGTCGCGGGTGGCGTCGATGGTGATCTTCACCTTGCTGCCCTGCACCGCCTGGACCACGCCGGTCGACAGATCGACCTCCCGTCCCGGGATCTGCAGGTAGCCGGGGAATTGCACCAGTCCGGTGGTCTTCCGCACCGCCGGGCGCAGGGTCGGCAGCACATCGACAGCCTTCGTGTAGTCGCCGATCTCCACCACCAGCCGGCCGGGATCGCGCTGGCCGGGAAAATCGAAATGGTAGCCGCCATGCTCCAGCGCAGCATTCACCGGGTCCTGGCTGGCATAGCGCGCCGTGCCGGAGGACGGCTTCCACTCCGTATCGCCCGCCAGCGTCACCGGCAGGGAAAAGGCCTCGCCCTGCGGCACGTAGAGCTTTGGCGGCAGATCCCGCAGGATCGTGAAAGTGTAGCGCTCCGTGGCGGAGAACGGCGAAATCCACCGCCGCAGCGAACTCAGCATCGCTTTGGGCGCGATCACGATTGCCGCGATGAAGATCAGCACCGTCGCGCCCACCGTCAGCATCCAGCGGCGGTGCTTCGAGCCGGGCAGGGCGGTATCGAGCTTGCGGCGCTCCACCTCGGCGGCCACCGCTTCCATCGCCGCAGCGCGCAGTCGCGGCGACAGCGTCTCGGAAGTCTCCGTCTGCTTCTCCAGTTCCACCACGCCCAGCAGCCGGTCACCCAGCCCGGGATAGCGCCGCGCAATCAGCCGCGCCAACTGGCCCTCGCGCCGGTGCTTCCACACCCAGCGATGCAGCCACAGCGGCACGAAGACCGCGAAAAGCGAAATCCCGCCCAGCAGCGCTACCAGCCGCAGCGGGCCCGGGGTGGTCCAGAAGCGGTCGAGGATGAAGACCAGGAAGAACGAGACGATCAGCCCGAAAAACGCCGCCAGCACCGCCTCGGTGATCTTCCGCCGCCACAGCTCCCGCCGGAACGCCTCAAGCTGACGCCTGAGCGATTCCGGGATCACGCCGTCCGTGGGGGGCTTTGTCGGGTCGTCTGCCATGGATCAGGCGTGAAACGTCGCTACGGTCATCGGCTTTCCCAAAATCACAGAGGAAAGACGGAACATCCAGCGGATTTCTCCCGGGAAATGCCCCTTCAACCCTCTAAATACGGATTTCCAGCACGTTCCGCACCGATTGTGGTGGCAGGGCCATGTCCGGGAAAGACGCGGGTCTCCGCCGCCAGCGGCAGCAGCTTGGTCTGAATGGCGGTGATGAGCTGATCGTGATCGCCCCCCGGCAGGTCGGTGCGGCCGATTCCCCCGGCGAAAAGCGTGTCGCCACCGAAGACTTCCCCCTGCGAACGCAGATGAAAGGCCACGCTGTCGGTCGAGTGACCCGGCACGTGCAGCAGCTCGATTTCCAGCCCGGCGATCTCCAGCCGCTCCGTGCCCTCCAGCAAGTTTGTAATCGTATACGGCTCGACGGTGACCGGCAGACCCCAGCCGCGCACCATCTGCTCCAGCGTCAGGGCAGGGGAGTAGGGAACCCAGGCATGAATCGGGATGCCCAGCGCCGACAGTTCCGCGGCGCCCTGCACGTGGTCGTAGTGCTGGTGCGTCAGCAGCACCGCCGCCGGGCGGATCCCTTTGCCTGCCAGCCATTTCGCCACCCCCTCCGGCGCGTCGATCAGCAACTGCGCTCCGTCCGGCGTGGAAATGAGGTAGCTGTTAGTCTGGACGAAACCACCGGTGAAACGCTCGATCATGCCGGAGCAAGACCTGCGCTCCAGGCCCTGTCAAATGGGGAGATCTTACGTGATTTTCCGCAGAAACGTGAACTGAGGTTTTTATTGCGGCCCTCAGAAAGCGGGGTCTATGCTCGCGGCCCGCCGTCGCGTGCCTTTTGCAAGGTGCCAGGACACCCCCG
>JAQGPE010000751.1 GCA_028293225.1 Akkermansiaceae bacterium
GATCTGGGCGAAGGCGTCGCCGTCCATGGCGATGCGCTGCTTCGCGTCCCCGTTCCACCGGGTGCTGATGCCGCGCCGCTCCAGCGCGGGCTGGAACTGCTGTAGGACCGACTCGACGATTTCATCGGGCACTAGTGGCGTGGGACTCAATTTCAGCTGGTTCCGTTCCTGGCGTGAGAACGTCAGCACATTGCACACGAGCCGGCTGAGGCGCTGCGCCTCCTGGCTGACGAGGCGCAAGCGATGGCGCACTGCGTCAGGCAGAGGGGCGTGGTCGTCTTCGATGAGATCGAGATTGAGGAGGATGTTGGTGAGCGGCGTCCCGAGTTCGTGGGAGACCCGGTTAACAAAGGAAACCCGCTGCTCGGCAAGGCGCGCCGCGCGTCTTTGTTGGAAGAAAAGGATCGAGCCGAGAATGGCGAGAACCGCCGCGATGGCTGAGCTCAGAGCCAGGGTGGCGGGGTCGTAGAACGTATGCGGGGTGATCCGGTCCCAGGCGACGATCTGCCAGTCGCCGAACCGGCAGACGAGCGGAAGAACCATGTCCGGATCGCGTCCTGCTGGAGCTTCGGCAAGGCCGGCCAGAGAGGTTCCTTCCGGAGTTTCGATCTGGAAGAGCCCCTTGGCCGCGCTGAACGGAGAAGGTTTCGCGAGCCAGCGGCGGAGGGATAAATCAACCCGGGCAATGATCTCGCGGCGATCGATCAGAAAGGCATCCACCTCATCGTCATCGAGCCGCTTCCAGACCACCCAGAACGGCGATCCGGCCGGAATGAACCATCCGAAATCGGGGGCGTCACCGGCGGGAGAGGTGTCCTCCGGAGGGAGCACGATCGTCCTGTCGCCAGGGGGAGGCGGGGTCGCACCGGCGAGAGCGGGCACCGGCAGCGCCGCCGCATCCGGGCCGGGATGAACCGGCAGATGCCGGTCGCGCTCCGGGGTGTTTCTCTTCAACCGGCTGAACTGGACGACGCCATAAAAGACGTCGCACTTCTCGCGCAGACTGGCATCGCCCGCCTCCGCCGTCTCTTCCGCCAGGCCGCGCAGATTCTGTTGGAAAAGCGTCTCAAGCCGCAGCAGTTCACGCTGCAGCTCCGCGGCGGATTTCCGCAGGGCCGCGCGATCCGGAGGAAGATGTCTTTCCTCCGAGCGCATCGCCAGCCGCCAGCCGCTGCCGAGCACCAGCGCGGCGGCGGCGAGCAGGGAGAGCAAGGTGAATGTTGGACTGGCGATGCGCATCCTCAGCGGGGAAAGGAACCGGGCCGGTCAATTCGATTTGGCCGCGACCCGTGCGCAGGCGGCCAGAATGCGGCTGCGCTCCTGATCGGTGCCGGAGGCGCCGGAAAGGAACACCGCGATGGCCAGGGTGCGTCCTCCCGGCAGCGTTGCCAGGCCAATGTCGTTGGTCGCCAGGTTCACGCCTTCGAAGCTCAGGGAGGTTCCCGTCTTATGGGCCAGGGTGGTTTGCAGCGAAAAGCCGGCCCTTAGCCGTCCCTGGCCCGTTTTGACTTCCTGCAGCCAGCCGAGGAGGAGGCTGGTGGAGGATGCGCTGAGGATTTCGCCCTTTTTCAGAGCCACCAGGAAATGGACCGCTCCTTCCGGCGTCCCCGTATCGCGGGGATCGGAGAGTGCGAATTCGAAGGCCGCTTGGCGGGTGGCCTTCGGAACGCGATCCTGAATGGACGAGGCGTTCCGGCCTGGAAAGAGATCGGCGGGAATGCCGTTTTCATCGCGCGCAATGGTGCGCAGATCGCGGTCGATCCGGACTCCCTCGATGCCCTTGCCGCGGAGCCACGCGGTGACTTTTTCGGGGCCGCCACTGAGGCGAAGCAGGGCGTCGGCGGCGCTGTTGTCGCTTTCGATCAGGGCCGCGCGCAGAAGATCCCGGACGGTGAAGGAGCCGCCGTCGGAATGATCGATGGTTCCCCCTCCGCCGCGGAGGTCCTCCGGGGTGAGCGTGATGGTTTTGTCCAGGGAGAGCTGTCCGGCATCGACCTGGGAGAGGAGTGCGGAGGAGAGGAAAATCTTGAAGACGCTCTGCAGGGAAAACGGCCGGGAAAGATTCACCCCCTGCATCGCTCCGGTCTCGAAGTCATAGACCGCGACGCCCAGGATGGCTGGCTTCGCCCGGTCGGCGATTTCCTGAAAGGTATCGGCGATGAGCGGTTGCTCGGTTTCCGCTGGCGGTGGGGTGGGCGCCTGTTCTTTTCTGAACGGATCGTCTTGAGCGGATAGATTGCCGGAGAGCAGCAGGAGTGCGCCGGCAGTGGCGATCAAGTCGCAGGCTCTGGATGATGACGCTTTCATGAGTGAGGTTGGTGTGGTTTGCACGCCGTCACCCTGGCACGCGCCGGGAATCCATGGTCAACGCCGGGTCTCCAGGGTGTAAAAGTTTGGTAAAAGCACCATGCCGGCGGCATTCCCACCCCGGCACTCCGTCAGGGATGGGGCGGGAAGCCAGGTCCTTTGGCGAGCCTTCAGCGGATCGGCGAGAAATCCGTGGGCTTCAGGAAGATGGATTTCACCCCATCCGGCACCACGGTCAGCGAGCCGCCGGCTTTTTCCTCGGAGGCCTTTTTGGTGGCGATCCAGCCTGGGTCGGCCTGGAAAGCCTTCCATGATTCGGCCGCCGCGGCCTGGTCCTTGTTGGCCAGGAAGTAGACCAGGGTATTGTCGTGGCCGGGCTGGCCTTCGACCGGCTGGAAGTAGCCGAGGCTGGTCATGCCGTGGGCCTTGAAGAACTCCCGGGTGTGGTCGCGGAAGCGGCTGTGCAGGTTCGGCAGCAGGCCGGGATTGGTGGTGTAGGTCCGCATTTCGAAGCTGCGCTCCGGGGCTCCCGGCGCACTTGGCGGGAAGCCGGCGGAGAAGTCGGTGGCGCTGAGGAAGAGTTGGTCGGCCTTGGTGACGAGGGTGCCGTCGACTTCCGAGGCCGCCTTGGCCTTCTGCCATTCGGGATCTTCGTTAAAGGCTTTCCAGTCAGCTTCACGGGC
>JAQGPE010000074.1 GCA_028293225.1 Akkermansiaceae bacterium
CCGCCGCTGGCGACGAGGGTGAGGACCGGGGTTTTCTCGCGCTGCGAGAGGGCGTGCTCGACGCGCGACGTGAGGCCGACGTCGATGAGGTCGGCGCGGGCGCGGGCGATCTCCAGGCCGCCGCCGCCGGCGCGGAGGCGGAGCTTGATGCGGTGCTCTTCGATCTTGCGGAAGCGCTGGTAGAGGGCGATGCGCTCGGCCGGGGTGAGCTCGCCCTGGGCGGCGGGCTGCAGGGCCATGATGGCATGGGCCTGAAGGGTTTTCAGATGCGAAGGCATTTCTTACCAGCAGCCTGCGCGGAAAACGGCGTGGGTCAAGGCGCGCGGGTGGGGGAAGGAGGGGGATTCCCGGATTTCGCGTTGACTGGGGCGGGCGATGTTCACACGCTGCGGGCCAGTCCGATGAATTCCGCCGTCCGTCATGCCCTTGAGTTGACCGCTTCCAAAGCGGCGACGTGGCATGCGAACCGTGAAGCCGTCCGTCGTGAGTTTGCGAATGTCCGCAAGTCTCCGCGGCCGCGGCGGGATGAAATCGTGATGCTGGGATAACGTCCCGCGCTCCTTTTTCGCCCCGTTCGCCTCACCGGTGGACGGGGCTTTTTTTGTTCTGTCATGAATGCTCAAAGCGACGCCATAGCTCCAACGACCACGACCCTGATGCAGGACCTGCGGGCCCTGCCGGGGCAGTATTGGATCCTTTTCGCGGGGACCCTGGTCAACCGCATGGGCAGCTTCGTGATTCCATTTCTGGCGATCTACCTGCGGCAGCGCGGGCATGGGGCGGGGACGATCAGTTTTACGCTGGGAGCCTATGGGGCCGGGTCGCTGGGGGCGGGGTTGATCGGCGGCTATCTTTCGGACCGCTTCGGGAGGAAGCCGACGATGCTGATTTCGTGCGGCGGGGCGGCGGCATGCATGCTGGTGCTGTCGCAGATGAGCAGCGTGCCGGGGCTGGTGGGGATGACCTTCATGACGGGGATGCTGACGTCGATGTATGGGCCGGCGGCGGGGGCGCTGATCGCGGATCTGGTGCCGCCGGTGCTGCGGGTGCGGGCGTTTTCCTGCCAGCGGCTGGCGATCAACCTGGGGTTTGCGATCGGGATGGCGATCGCGGGCTTCATGGCGAAGCAGTCGTTCATGACTCTGTTCGTGGCGGATGCGGCGACGACGCTGGTGCTGGGATTGACACTGCTGTTCGGGCTGAAGAAGCGGCCGTCGCTGGTGAGATCGGGGGCGGGGTGGGCTCCGGCGTTGCGGCATATGAGGGGCAACCGGGCGTTCCAGCTGGCGGTGGCGGCCTCGTTTCTGGTGACGATCGTGTTCTGGCAGATGAGCAGCAGCTATGGGCTGCAGGCGACCGAGGGAGCGGGGCTGGACGAACGGACGTATGGGCTGCTGATGGCGCTGAACGGGATTTTGATCGTGGCGATCGAGCTGCCGATCACGAGTGTCACGCGAAGGTATCCGGCGGTGCGGGTGATCGCGCTGGGGTACGCGGTGCTGGGGTTGGGGATGGGCTTGAACGCCTTTGGCGCGAGCCTGGGAATGCTGACTGCCAGCATGCTGGTTTTCACGCTGGGGGAGATCATCGCGAGTCCGGTGGGGAACGGCTACATGGCGGGACTGGCGCCGGATGAGATGCGGGGACGCTACCAGGGGGTGATCTCGATGAGTTTCAGCGCGGCGACGATGGTGGGGCCGTCGATGGGGATCGCGATCTATCAGCTCAGCCCGGTGGCGGTGTGGGTGGGGACGCTGGTGCTGGCTCTCGTGGCGGCGGGGTTGATGCTGGCGACGGGGAGGGAGAGAGACACCAGACTTGAAGACGTCAGACGCTAGACCGGAGGGGGTGGGGCGGAGCGCTGAGGGGAGCGAACGCTGGGGAGGAGGGGCGTGTGGGCGCGTCCGAAGTGCGCGCTTTGCGCGGGTGGGTGGACCAGGGGTTTCACCCCTGGCTGTCCCGTTTCGCCCTTTCAGGGCTCTTTGAGAGGGCGGCGGGCTTTTGCCGGGGGTCAGCCGCGGCGGGGGCCGCCGGTGACGCTGAGGGGGGCGGCGGCGGTGAGGGTGGCGGGGACGTCGGAGGGGGAGTTGTCGAACTCGAAGTCGCGAAGCCAGTCGTGGGTGCGGTCGAGTTGGGAGGCGGCACCGTCGATTTCGTGGGAGAGGGCGCCGGCGTCGCGGCTGGCGAGGTGGTCGGCGCGGAAGAGTTTGACGAGCTCGGCGATGCGCTCTTGTTCGGAGACGGTGAGGTCGCGGCTGGCCTCGGCGCCCTGGCGTTTTTCCAGGCGGGTCTTCATGGAGGCGAGGCGGGCCTGGAGGGACTCGGCGAGGGTGGTGCGGGAGGGGTCGAGGGCGGCGAGTTCCCGCTCGACGGAGGCGATCTGATTTTGGAGTTCGGCAGGGGCTTCCGACTCGATGAAGCGGTCAAGCATTTCGCCGGTGTGGAGGAGGCGGAGGTAGGTCCAGGCGAGATTGGAGAGGCGCTCGGTGCGCTGGCGGAGGAGTTCGCCGGAGAGGCGCTGGTCGGCCTGGAATTCCTTCTGGAGGGAGAGGATGGAGGCGGCGAGGGTGTCGTAGCGGGTTTTGGCGGCGCTACGGAGATCGTCGTAGATCTGGGCGCGCTGACGGATGAACTGCTGGAGTTTCTGGCCATCGGCGGCGCCGCTGCGGCGGGCGAGCCAGTTGTTGAAGATCTTCGAGTCGGGGAGGTAGATCCAGCCGAGGGCGTAAAGGGCGACGCCGGCGATGGCCGGGATGGGGGCAAGCATGGCGAGGCCGGCGCCGAGCGTCAGCAGGGCGAGCCAGGCGTGGTGCGGGCTTTTGGCAAAGGAGCGGAGCTTTTCGATGCCGGTCATGGGGACTGGGATACGGAAGCGGGTTGCGGGGTGGGGGGCAACTTTTATGAAGGGGAAGTGCGGCCGGAGGCCGGGGGCTTTGAGGGAGAGGCGGGTAGAGCCCTAGGGAAGAGCGGACGCGGCGGGATCGAGGGTAAAAGGGGCGTGAGGGCGCGTCCGTCGTGCGGCTTTCGCCGGGATGGTACACCTAGGGCTCCTTCGCTACGCTCAGTCACCCTAGGCTGATATGGGGCCGGGCCGTTGGCCCTTTAAGACGTGAGTGCGGCCTTTGACCGGGGGCTTTTGGACGGGGGGCTGGAAAGCCCCCGCTCCTTTCTGCCTGGGGTAGTTCGTTTCGATTTACTCGACGGTGAACCACTGGACTTCGACGCGGCGGTTGAGGTCGGAGTTTTTGCCGGCGGGTTCCTCCCAGCCGCGGCCGATGGTTTCGAGGCGGTCCTTTGAGATGGCGGGGTATTTCTCAAGGAGGCGCTTTTTCACTTCGTTGGCGCGCTGGGTGGAGAGTTCCATGGCCTTGAGCGACATGGTGCGGTAGAGGTTTTCGCCCTGTTTGCGGAAGTTCTCTTTCTGGAGGTCATCGACGTGGCCGCGAAGCAGGATGACGGAGCCGGGGGAGACGCCGAGGAGATGGTTGATGTTGGAGAGATACTCGAGGTTCTCTTTTTCATCCATCTTCAGGTCGGAGCTGTTCGGGACGAAGTAGAAGCGGATGTCGCGGGTGAGGAGGGGGTCCTGCTCGATGGGGGATTGCTCGGAGCTTTTGATCGGCTTGATGGAGGCGACCTGGGAGGCGAGGCGGCCGGATTTCTCGATGCCTTCGAGGGCCTTGAGGCTGGCGAAGTAGGAGGAGGCGACGGGGGAGGGCTGGAGCTCGGGGCCATAGGCGAGATTGGCGGTCTGGTAGACGGAGGCGAAGGAGCCGGCCTCGTCGATGGCGCCGCGGAAGAAGGCGAGGTTTTCGGGGAGGTTGGAGAGATTGACTTTTTGCAGTTCCTTGCGGGCGCTGTCGGGGGTCCAGGCGGACTTCTTGAAGGCGGCGGCGATGGTCTGGAGGTAGGGCTCCGGATTGGCGCGGATCAGGTCGTTGTGGAGGAGCATGCCTTCGACGATCTTTTCGACGATCTCCGGTCTGGCTTCGGCGAAGCCCTTGTTGAAGACGAGGATGTCGGCGATGACGAGGAGGTTGCGGTTGTCGATGAGCTGGCGGGCGGCGCCGTCGGAGGCGTCGACGACCTCGGTGGTTTTCGGGGCCCAGGTCATGCAGCCGTCGAGCTGATTGCGGCCGGATTTCAGGTCGGCGAGGAAGGCGTCGCCGGCGAGGAAGGCGTCCTCGAGGAAGACCAGGTTGACGGCATCGGGGTCGTGGGGCTGGTCGGGGCCGTCGAGGCGTTTGACGCGGAGGCCGGCTTCCTGGGCGAGGTAGCGGATGAAGAACTCCGACTCGGAGAAGGGGGCGGTGGCGATGGTTTTGCCTTTGAGGTCGTTGATGCGCTTGATGTCGCGGCGGACGATGAGGCCGTCGGCGCCGCGGGACCAGGAGACCTGGGCGGGGACGGTGCACTGCCACTGGCGGCCGTAGTTCGAGAGGACGTCGGCGGTGGTGGCGGTGGCGGCGATCTTGCCGTCCTGGAGGTCGGGCCAGGAGTCCTGCTCGCTGAGGGTGATCTTCAGCTTGAAGCCGCCGTTGCGGGTGAACCAGGAGTCGGGGTTCGGGTCGAGGCCGCCGTTGGCGGCGATGAGACCGGCGTAGCCTGCGTACTCGGAGAGATTGAGGACGATGGTGTCATCCTGCGGCACATAGGTGCGCGGGGAGGGGAGTTGCGGGGCCTTGCCGGGGGCGATGAAGTCGAAGGTGGAGGCGGGGCCGGCGGGCGAGGCGGCGTCGCCGCCGGGTTGATGGGCCGGATTGGCGGCGGCCGGAGGCTGATGCGGGCGGCTGGCGAACCGCTGGTACGCAAAGCCTGCGAGGAGCAGGACGATGAGGGTGAAAACGATCTTTCCGAGCTTCGTCATGGTGGCGGATACCATGAGGGCCGGTGCGGGGTCCGGCGATGGGAAAATCGGAGTCAGGTTCGACTCGTGGGGTGGTGACCGGAGGGCGGTCTCCGGGTGATCCGTTGCTCCATCCTGGGCTTCGGGCCATGGATCACTGATTGGACTGATTTTCGGATGAACTGATGAAAGGCAGGGGTTTGGGTTTGGGATGGGAGTTGAGGCGGTGCCGGTTACTCGAGGAGATCCTGGTACTGGGGGTGGCGTAGGATGTAGGCGACGGCGTAGCTGCAGATGGGGCGGACTTTCAGGCCGCGCTGGCGGGCGAGGTCGAGAACGGACTCCATGAGGCGGCCGGCGACGCCCTGGCCGCGGAGGGCGGGGTCGGTCTCGACGTGGGGGATGACGAGCACGCCGGCGCTGAGGGTGTAGTCGGCGAAGGCCAGCTTGCCGTCCTCCACCCATTCGAAGCGGCTGCGGGAGGTGTTGTCGGTGAGCTCAGGCATGGGTGAAGGGTCGATGGGGAGAGGCCGGATGGCAAGGGGCGGACGGTGAGATATTCGGAGAGGAAAGGAGGTAAGGGCTGAAGGGAAGCGGAATGGCATGGGGCGAAGGGAAGGGCGCGTCCCGCGTGCCGGGGGCGGTCGGCGAGCGACCGTCGTGCGCGTTTCACGCGGATAGGGAACCCAGGGCGGCGCTGCGCTTGCCTTGGGCTTTGATGAATCGTCCTTGCAGGACGTCAGAAGCGACCGTCGTGCCTGCCTGTGGCATGGACTTTATCCCGGGGCTTCACTCAGGGCTTTGATGAGTCGTCCCTGCGGGACGGAAGAGGGTGAGGCGAGTCGTGCGACGGGGTTCGGGCTCGCCGGGAGGCGGGTTTTGAAGCAGGAATCATTCCGCATTTGCGCCGGTCTGAAAAAAGATCGTCCGGTTTTCCGGGCCGGTGACGAATAAGCCATGAAGAATGGGTTTGCCTGACAGCACGCTATTGGACCGGTTCGCCGCGCATCGCGACGAGTCCGCTTTCCGCATGCTGGTGGACCGGCACCTGGACCATGTCCACTCGGTGGCGCGGCGGGTGACGGGGAGCGAGGATCTGGCGCGGGACGTGGCGCAGAGCACCTTCCTGCGGCTGGCGGAGCGGGCGGCGCTGATCCCGCGGCAACTGCCGCTGCCGGCGTGGCTGCACCAGACCAGCCGGTCCCTGGCGGTGAACCTGGTCCGGGCGGAGGAACGCCGGAAGAACCGCGAGCAGCGCGCGGCGAACGATCTCACCATGAACGCTCCACCAGAAGCCGTATGGTCCCAGCTGGCACCGGTCATCGACGAACTGGTCGAGCGGCTGCCGTCCGCCTACCGGGATATCATTCTCCATCGTTTTTATCATGACCAGTCGCATGCGGCGGTGGCGGCGAAGCTGGGGCTGACGGAAGAGGCGGCGCGGAAGCGTGCGGCGCGGGCGCTGGAAAAGCTGCGCGCGCTGCTGGGACGGCGGGGGATCACGACGACGACCGTGGCGCTGGCCTCGCTGCTGCCGGTGCATGCCGCCGAGCCCGCTCCGGCGGCGCTGGCGGGGGTGGTGGCGGCGGCGGCGAAAGGGGTGGTCCCGCTGGCGAAGGGCGGGCTGATTTCGACGGTGGCGGCTGCGACGGCGGGGCAGAAGGCGGCGCTGGCCGGGATGGCGGTGGCGCTGCTGGCGACGGGTGCGGTGCTGCCGCAGTGGCGGGGTGATGCCCCGGTGGAAGAGGGCGTGACCATGGTCGCGGGCGGGTCGAATGAGGCGGCGGAGCGTGGCGTGAAGCTGCGGCGGGAGCGGGCGGCGCATGTGGCACTGGAGACGCCGGAGGCGCGCTATGGGCGGCTGCGGGAGATTCTTTCGGTGGGGGATCCGGTGGGGCGCAGGAAGAGTCTGTTGGATTTTCTGGATGACCTGGCGCCGGGCGATTTCGAGGAGACGGCGGGGAATTTCCAGCGGCTGTCGTCCGGCGCGGCGATCGCGGCGGGGACCGACCTGCAGGTGGAGTTTTCGCTGATGCTGCTGACCTGGGCGCGGCTGGATCTGCCGGCGTCGCTGGAATTTGTGGAGGGTAGGGCGCCGCGGTTCTGCGAGGACGTGGCGGCGTACTGGGGAGCGACCGATCCGGAGGCGGCGCTGGCCTGGGCGCGGGAGAAGTCTCCGGCGGCCGGCGGGGTGAATCTGCGGCTGGCCGGGGTGCTGGAAGGAATCGCGCGGACGGATCTGGCGCGGGCGATTTCACTGGCGGGGGAGTTTCCGTCCGAGCAGGGGGAACTGCTGAGGCGGGTACTATACGCCCAGTACGGACGCGATCGCGAGGCGCCGGCGAAGATGCTGGCGCTGCTGGACGACGAGGGGCTGCGGCAGGCGGTGATCGGCGCGGCGGCGAATTTCCGGGCGGGAGCGGATCCTGACGGATCGCTGCATCTGCTGATGGATCACCCGGAGGCGGTGGCTGAGGCGAATCCGCTGTCGATCTATAATGTCTGGGTGGGGCAGGATCTGGGCGCGGCGACGGCGTCGCTGGCGAGCCTGCCGCCCGGTGAATTTTTGAAATCCGCGCTGAGCGTGGTGAGCCGTGAGACGGCGGTGCGGAATCCGGCGGCGGCGGTGGAGCTGATCCAGCGCTATCCGGCCGGGGTGGACGATGGGCTGCTGAAGACGCTGGCGGAGGTCTCCCTGGCGGCGGCTCCGGAGGTGGCGCTGGAGCAGATCATCCCGCGGATGACGGACGAGGATGCGCGGAACTCCGCCTATGTGAGCGGGCTGGCGCGCTGGGGCGAGATGGATGCCGGGGCGGCGCGGGATTGGCGGGCGGGGCATCCGCTGCCGGCCGAGGTGAACCGGAAGCTGTCACTGCGCTGAGCGACTCATTTCTTTTTACGACGATGAACCTGAGACCTTCCTCCATTCCTTTTGCGGCAGGTCTCGCTGTCGGCATCGCGCTGTGCCTGGCGGTGGGGGTCTGGAAGCGGGGCGAGCGGGTGGCGGGAGCGGCCGCGGCGGGGAAGGGGCGCGCGCTGCCGGCGCTGTCGGCTGCGACGCCGGGGCGGCGGCTGGGCGATGATGCGGGGACGGTGGGCAAGCGGCTGCGGGGGATCCTGGCGATCGCGGATCCGCTGGACCGGACGCGGGCGCTGCTGGCGTATCTGGAGCGGCTGGAGCCGGGGGATTTCGCCCTGAATGTGGCGGCGTGCCGGCGGCTGGGCCTGCCGGCGACGGCGGAGGAGTATGAGCTGCTTTTCACGGCGTGGGCGAAGGCGGATTTGCACGGGGCGCTGGCCTTCGCCGGAGAAGACCGGGTGGCGGTGCGGACGGTGCTGAACGTCTGGTCGGCGAGCGATCCGGAAGCGGCGCACGAATGGGTGCTGGCGAATCATGCCGGGGACGATCCGAACCCGCTGTTAGGGATTGTGATCCCGGCGATCGCGCAGGGTGACGGCGCGCGGGCGATGGGCCTGATCGCGGGGCTGCCGCGGGAGGACCGGTGGTATGTCTTTCACCAGATGGTGCCGCGGCTGATCCGGCAGGGGGAGGCGGGCGTGCGCGCCTGGCTGGAGACAGTGCCGGAAAAGCTGCGTGGCGAGGCGGTGTCGCAGATCGCCAATGAGATGGCTCCGGCGAATCCGGCCGGAGCGGTGGCATGGCTGCAGCAGTATCCCGATGCGGCGAGGACCGCGAACGTGGCGGGGATCTTCCGTGCGCTGCTGGAGGCGGACCGCGAGGGTGCGATGAGAACTTTCGATGATCTGCCGGCCGGGCGTCTGCGTCAGGAGGCGCTGCGCGGGCTGGTGGTGCAGGAGATTTTCCGCGGCGATGCCACCGCGGCCCTGGTAAAGATGGATGGAGCCGCTGCGGACGTGGATGATTCCATGCTGGAGGTGTGGGCTGCCAAAGCGATGGCGGCGGCACCGGCGGCGGCGCTGGAGGAGGTGCTGCGGATGCAGGATCTGGAGCTGCGCGATGCGAGCTACCGGAAGGCGCTGCGGCACTGGCTGCGTGCGGATGAAGCGGCCGCCCAGGGGTGGCTGAGAGACCACGGACTGCCCGCGGCCGCTGCGGCGGCCTATGCCGGGCCCTAGCTGGTGAAGACGATCGATTTCCTGAAAAACCCCCAATTGCCTAGTACTACAAAAGTCATAAATCCCGAATGAAAGCCTTTCTCCTTCCTCTTATTCTTCTCGCTGCCGGGGCTGCCGATGCCGCCACGGTCGTACAGAGCGCCGATCTGCCGTTTTCCTTCAGTGCCGCGTCGACCGCCGGCCTGGGGGTGATCATTCCCGGCGAGTATTTCACCGCGACGGTGAGCCCCTTCGACACCTCACTGGGGACCCTGACGGGGGTGACGGTGACGTGGGACCTTTCGGGAGCCTACTCCGGCACGACGGGTCCCGGGGGTGGCGGGTTCTCGTTGAGTTATTCCGGAGGGTTCTTCGTCAACGACATCGCGATCGCCGATCCGAATCCCGCCAGCGTCACGGGGTATGTGCAGGGCGGCGGCGGCGGTGGCAATGGCGGCGGGCCGTCGACCCCGGTGTCGGGGACCTTCTCCGCGTCCATGCCGTTCGTGGCGGAAGTGCAGACGACCGATCCCGCCTATGCCGTCTTCAGCGGAGCGGGTCCAGTGAAGGTGGATTGGGACATCCCGATCGTGTATTCGGGTGTGGGCGATGTGACCACCGATTTCTCGATAACAGGTGGCGCGTCGCTGCTGGTGACCTACACCTACACGCCGGTTCCGGAGCCTGCCTCCGCCCTGCTGGTGGCCGGGTCGGCTCTGCTGACGCTGCGGCGCCGGCGCTGAACTGAATTTCATAGGGTAACGCATGACGAACGGCCGTCTCCGGCGCTGGAGGCGGCCGTTCCGATGTCCGGATGGCGGACGCGGACCGCGGTTGCATGAGGCCGGAGGCGGTTTACAGGGGTGGGATGGAACTCCGCTCCGAGAAAGAGAAGATGCTGGCTGGCGAGCTGTATCAAGCGACCGACCCCGAGCTGACGGCTGGGAGGCTGCGGGCGCGGCGGCTCTGCCGGGCGTACAACGCGAGCACGGAGGAGGAGCCGG
>JAQGPE010000759.1 GCA_028293225.1 Akkermansiaceae bacterium
TAGCGAGATCACCCTCCGGCGCGGTTCATCCCAGGCGGCACCACTGGTTTCGGTGAAATCGGCCGGGAAAATTTCACGCAGCCAGGCGGGATCGATGGACGTGGCCCGGCGCAATTGCACGATGACCTCCCGGCCCTCGACCTCGGTGATTTCCGCAGCGACGAAAGCCACGGCGCTACGGGTGGCGCTGTCTTCATCGAGCTTGCCACGACGATTTCCCACCACCCGGCAAGCCAGCGTGCCCTGACTGAAGCGAACGCCCAGCCGGTCGCTGAAGGCGGACAGCATCGCCCGGCCGACCGCCTCGCGGCGCAAGGTGAAATCGACGCCTTCCCACGGCCAGGCGCGCTGGCGGGAGAGCTTTTCAAGCCGCTCGAAACCTTGTGCAGCCTCGCGTGCGCCCCGGCCCTGGATGCCGAGCGCCCCGCATCGCCGTGCGTCGAACTGCATTCCTGCCGCGGAGTCTAAGGCTCGCCATTCCGCCTCGAAGTCGCTGCCATCGCCGGGAAAGATGAAATCCTTGCGCCCCACGCCGCCTTTCTTGCCGGTGAAAATGCCCTCTCCTTGTACGGCGGCGGCAATGAAGGCGGTCTCCGCGACGCAACCCTGCTCGACCCCTGCGAGCATCAGCCGTGCATAGCGGGGCTCCAGAGGCAGCGCCGCCATGGCTCTGCCCTCATCCGTGAGGAAACCATCGGCATCGGTCGCGCCGAGATCGTGGAGGAGCGCTTCAGCGCGAAGCAGGCTTTCCTCCAACGGCGCGTCCAACCAACGGAAGGTGCGGACGTTGGCGATGCCGGACGCTTTCAGGAGCAGGACGGTCTCCGCAAGGTCTACCCGGCGGACTTCAGGTGGATCGAAGCCATCCCGGCGGCTGTGCTCGGTCTCGCTCCACAGCCGGTAGGCTCGCCCAGGACCGGTGCGACCGGCACGGCCCGCGCGCTGCTCCGCGGAGGCGCGGGAGATCTTGCGGATCAAGAGGGTATCAATTCCGCGGCGCGGATCAAAACTGGCGACACGGGCGAGACCGGCATCGATGACCGTCCGCACGCCCTCGATGGTCAGGGAAGTCTCCGCGACATTGGTGGAAACGATGATTTTCGGTCGTGCGCCGGGACTAACTGCTGCTTCCTGAGCGGCTGGAGGCAGACCGCCGTGGAGCGGATAAATGTCGTGGCCGCGGGCAAAGGACGAATTCTCCAGGATCTCCACTGTACGGCGGATTTCATGCATTCCCGGGAGGAAACACAGCACATCGCCGGGCTCCGGCTGTTCGAGCGCTTCCTTGCACACGCCCGCAATTCGCTCCCAGACCGGAGTTTCCTGGGGAGGACCACCACGGCGGTCGTTCACCTTCGCCCGCTCCGGACGATAGACGACCTCAATGGGAAAGGTTCTGCCCCCCGCCTCCAGCATGATGGCCGGGGCAAGATAGGGGGCCAGTCCCTGGGTCTCCAACGTAGCGGACATCACCACGATCCGGAGATCCGGCCGTGAGCTCTCCTGGAGGTCCAGGCAGCGGCCCAGTGCGACGTCGACGGCCAAGCGCCGCTCGTGGAATTCGTCGAAAATCACGGCTCCGACCCCTGCCAGGGTAGGATCTTCCTGCAGCCAGCGCTGGAAAACCCCATCCGTCATGTAAATCAGGCGTGTATCGCGGCCGTAGCGGGTGTCGAAGCGGACCGCATAACCAACTTCCCCGCCCAGACTCGCACCGCGGAGCTTCGCCACCCAGCCGGCCAATAACCTTGCAGCCATCCGCCGTGGCTCGATCACCAGCACCCGCCCCGAAATCCCCGCATCCAGCAGCATCCCGGGGACCGCGGTCGATTTTCCCGAGCCGGTCGGCGCTTTCAGCAGCACGCGATCTCGCTTTCCAAAAGCAACGGCAGCTTTCAGGTCGGTTTCGATCTCGTGGACAGGCAGGCGCACGCCACGCGGATAGCGGCGGCTTCGGCTTCAGGCCAGCCTTTACCTTCGGCCCGGGAAGGGTTAATTTCCGCCGCCTACCAAATTTCGAAGGCCATTCACCCCATCTGCGCGACAGGCGGCCAAAGGCGATCTCGTCGAAAGAGTGGTCGTCGTGCCTGCGTTATTCCCATTGCAACTTCCCAACCGCCAGCTTACTCGTAACTCCCATGAATCCCACCTCACTTGCCACCCTGCTTCCGGGGCCTCAGGATATGATGATCATCTTCCTGGTGGTGCTTCTGCTTTTCGGAGCCAAGAAGATCCCGGAACTCGCCCGCGGCGTCGGTAAGGGAATGAACGAATTCAAGAAGGCTCGTGACGATTTCGAACGTGAAATCAACAGCCCTGCGGTCACCACCCAAGTGGTCACCCCTGCCGCCCAACCCGAGACTCCCGCCATGAGCCGCGAAGCGGAGTTGGCCAGAAAAGAAGAAGAATTGAAGGCCAGAGAGGCCGCCCTCGCCGTGCGCGAAGCGGTCGGCAAAGAGCCTCGCGACCACGTTTGAGCTTCTTATGAAGATCGCCCCCCCTGTTTCAATAGTCGCCCCGGGTTTCCTCGGGGCGTTTTTCTTGTCGGCCACTCTCGGCTCCTGCAAGGCCAAGGACAACGTTCCTGACTGGCAGGGCCAGGCAAAACCCGCCGCTGCGGCTCCCTCCTCGGATTCACAAGCTGCGCCGAAGACC
>JAQGPE010000809.1 GCA_028293225.1 Akkermansiaceae bacterium
CCCTTTGGAGGACCGGACCGGAAGATCGAAAAGGTCAGATCCTGGTTGGGCCCGGATTCCCCGGCGGTCGTGACCGGAGCGTCGACGTAGACGAAAGGGCGGACCGGGGTGAGCTGGGCAAAGGCCGCCTCGGCCGCACCCGCCGCCGTGCCCGGCACCCAGATCGCCCGGGCATTCGTCCAGGTGGTTCCCGTGGAGTTGCCGTCCAGCCGCAGATAAAGCTGGTCGGTGGTGTTGATGAAGCCACTGGAGAAGGTGGCCGTCACGTTCGGGTTGTTGTAGTCCAGCGAGCCATTCTGGCCGTCCCAGATCCAACTCTTGATCGTCCCGGTGTTGGCGTCCTGGAACTGGATCTCACCCACCATGGTGTAGTGACCGGGAACGATCGGCACATCCGTGGCGGCGGGCACGCGGGCGGCCGTGCTGAGAGCGCCCTTGTTGTCGAGGTAGTCGTAGATGGAGTTGGCCGCCACCGCGGTATTGCGGCCCAGATCGACGCCGCCGTTGGCCGTATTGTCCGAGGCTCCGGTGCGGATGCCGATCGTCATGAAGCCGCTGTTGTAGTTGCCCTCTCCGTAGAAAAGGAGACTCCCGCTGGTGGTGGGGGCGGTCAGAGGATTCGCAAGCGACAGATAGGTGGCGATGGGCAGGGGACCGCTGACGGTGGTCAGACCGCTCTGAGGAATATCGGAAATCCACACGCTGGCCACATTCGCGGCAGTCACCAAGTAGTCGTTCGAACTGAGAATGCGGACGACCACCGACCTGTCGAATTCGGTCGTGGTGTTCGGGATGATGTTGATCGGCAGGTCGAGGAACGTCTTGCCGGCCGGGATGGTGATCTTGTAGCCCGGTCCGATGTAGTTCGGCAGGGGCTGATAGTCGGTGGATTCGAAGGCCGTGCCTTCCACCGCGTAGGAAATGTCCAGCGGCTGGGAGAGATTGTTGTCGCGGGAAAAACGGACCGAAAGCTGGTGGTCGGTTCCACTCTCGGCGCCGATGATGTCCTGCGGCTTTACCGAGACATTCACGACGCTGGTCTCGGAAATCATCGTCAGCGAATCCATCGCGACCCAGCCCCAGTTGCCGTGGCCGGCATCGACGAAGTCGAGCGAGTAAACGGTGCCCGGCGCATCCGCACTGGTGGCGGCGGTGAGAGTGGCATTGTCCCAGTTGATCGTCTCCCACGCGGCGCCTTGGGCGTTGCTGGTGCGGTGGCCCCAGAGCAGATAGGCGCCGTCGCTCACCCGCCTCAGGCCGACGCCGAGGTAGGCCTGGGTGCCGCTCGCTCCATTGTCCACCGAAGCGGGAGGGAGTGCCGAGAAATTCGCCGGGCCGGTCGGAGATCCGCCACCTGCCAGCAGCTTGAAGCTGATCTTCGTCGGGAAGAAGGTCTTGATGTCGGCGCTGGCGCTGAGGCCGTTCAGGGTGAAGCTCGGCGAACGCAGGACCGCGGTGTTGTGGGTCGCACCGCGGGCGTCGAAATCGGCATCGCTGGTGACGACCACGCCGCCGACGCCGGAGCCTTCACCTACCGGATCCTGCCAGGTGATGCGGTTGCCGAAGCTGGCGTTGGTCGGGAAAAAGCGATAGTCGTTGTCGGTGCCGCCGGGGACGGTCACCTGGGTCCAGCCTTGGAGATCCGCGGGGGGGAAGGTGTAGGCGGCCTGGCCGGAGGCAAGGGCGGCGGGGAGCGCCGTCAGGGCGAGCAATCCACCCGCGGCGAGAGTTGCGAGAGAGCGATGCATAATTGGGATTCGATGATTGGCCGAGCCAGGGTTGGCGGGGAGGGAGCAGGGTTCAGCGCTCCGCCGGGCTCGTCGTTGAGGTCAACCTAGCGTGGATAAACGATTCGTGAATGGTCGCCGCGGTCGCGCGATCATGCATTGCGGGACACCCGGTGGGAATCGCGTGGCTGGCTTGCAATCTGAAGGTTACGAAAATGTCTCACATCCGGGTTTTACCCTCCTGTGATCGCCTCGCCTTTGCCCATCCGGGCGCCTTCCTTTCGCTAGGCGGAACGCGCCTTCAAGCCCTTCTCTTCGAGGTACGGCATCGGCCGTATTTCCGCCTTGCGGCGGCAGTCCGTCGGGCTCATGCCATATCGGCGGCGGAAGGCGCGGAAGAAGGTGGTGTAGTCGAGGAAGCCGGAGATTTCCGAAATCCGTTCCACCGGATCCTCGGTGGCGACCAGCGACTGCATGGCCGTTTCCAGCCGGCGGTCGCGCAGGAGATCCGAAAAGGAAGGGCGGTCGGCTTCCTTCAAATACCGCCGCAGGGTGCGCGACGAGACCTTGCAGAGTCTGGCGGCGATGACCGGTGTGAATTCAGGGTCCGCATGCCGTTCTTCAATCAGGCGCAACAGCCGTCGCAGCGCGGGGGATTCGGTATCGCTGGCCGTGCTGGAACGCTCGGTGATCCCGGTGAAAGACACCCGCAGCGCTTCTTCCGGAACCGCGCTGCCCTTCAGCAGCGCGTCCATCATGGCCGCCGCCTGGTAGCCGACGGCCGGGAAATCAATTTTTACGGAAGACAGGGTCACGCTGTCATTTTCAACGTGGAAGGCGTCATCGCCCGCGCCGAGGATCACGAGATCTCCCGGGATGCGCAGACCCGCTTCGCGGCAGAGACGGGTGAGAAATCCTCCACAGGCGTCGTCGCAGCAGAAGACCGCGATGCGATCCTCATGGGCGCTGTTGAGAAGCTTGCTGAGATCCCCGGAAATCACGGGACCCGACGCATCAATGGTGATGAAGCCGGCCTCCCACCCGGCCTTCGCGAGTTCCTCACCGAAGCCAGCACGACGGTCCTCGGAGAAGCCCTTCCGGGGCGCATGGGTGCAGTAAGCGAAGCGCCGGAAACCTTTCCCCAGGAAATAACGTGCGGCGGTTCTGCCGACGGCGGGGTCGTCTACCAGCACTTCGGCGAGACCTTCACAACCCGGTACGCGGTGCATGTTCACCGCGACGACTCCATGCTGCTTCACCCAGTCGAATTGGGAGGCATCCTCGAAGAAGCCGATCAGAGCATCGGGCTCGCTGGCCATGGCGTCCTGCCACTCCAAGTGCGTGTGGTTGAATTTCTGAAGCAGCCGCCACCGTGGATTGTGCTCGCGGACGTAGCGCTCCACGCCACGCCGCAGGCCGAGGCGCGGGTAGGTTCTTGCGCCGAGAGCGAGCGCTACGGACAGCAGGGCGGGGGGCGAAGATCTGGCAGCCAGCATGGAAACCTGAATCGAGCGATTCGGTCGATGCTGGAGATTTGAAGCCTGCGATCAAGGTCGCTTCGAGACATGATCCGTGACAAAAAACCCACTTGTCCGGTCGGCTGGGCGCTATTTCGCGGCCTCCTTCCGCTCAACCCGGAAAAATTCCCGGCCGGGCTGCGGCTGGAGACCCGGAATCGTGAAATGATTGAACGGCGGAGTGGCCAGGATCACGTCGGAGGCCGGAGTCCAGTTTTCTTCCTCCAGATCAGGCGAGCGATGAACCTGATAGTAGCAACCCGGGTAGCTGGTCCACTCCAGGATCATTTCGGGATAGCCGAAGCGCTGGATGGCCGGAATCCTCGGGTCGCCGGTGGCGGTCGAGGGAATCGACACGGCATCCAGGGCAATCCAGCCCCACGAGACGGTGGCCCCGGGCTGGGCCGCTCCATAGGCGTCGATCAGATCCAGCGTGTAGCTTTCCCCTGCGGCATCTCCGGCCGTCGCCGCCAGGAGCTGATCCGCCGTCCAGGTGATGCGCTGCCAGTTCAGCCCCTGATTGGCGGTGCTGCGCCGGGCCGAGAGCAGGTAGGCGCCATCGTGAACGCGCCGGAACGCCACGCCGAGGAATCCTCCAGGCGTGGCGTTCGCTGGCAGAGCCGCGTCGGAGGCCGGGGCGGATGAGGCACCGCCGGTCCCTCCCAGCAGGCTGAAAGCGAGTTTCTGGTTGGTCCCGAGCCCGTGAACGAGAAATTCGGGCGAGCGTAGTACCAGGGTCTGGTGAAAGGTGTCGCGACCGTCGAGAAAGGGTGTGTGCACCACCTTGTAGCCGCCCAGCGCCGCGGGCGTCCGGCTTCCGTAGGTGCCGGGATCGGAGGTGAAGGAGGTCGCGCCGGCCGTGGAAGTCCGGACATTCCGCCATCCCTGCAGGTCGTTTTCGCCGAAGTCGTAAAAGATGGTGTAGGGCTGGGCGGCCCCGGGCACGCCACGCCTGCCGAGCTGATTGAGGTAGTCGATCAGCTCCGGCGGGTAGTCGGTCAGGATCATCGTCGCGCCCTTGTCGAGCAGCCAGCCCCAGGATCCGTCGGGATTGCCACCGATCGCGATGGCGTCGTGGTGCCCTGCGTTCAGGCTTTCCCACAGGGAGTCGACCCAGATCCGGGTCCCGGTCTGCCTGGCCACGGCGACCACTTCGGGGTCGAGCATGGCGACCGGCGTGGTGGTGAAAATCATCTCCATCGCCGGCGGCCGCAGGGTCTGGAGCATCGTGATGGTGGCACTGGCCGTGGCATCGGTCAGGATTGGCATGTAGTCGATGCGCTCCGGATACTGGGCCAGCACCGACTGCACGGCGCTGGCGGAACTCGTGCCCTTGAAGAGGGCATGGTCGACCGTGCCGGTTTCTCTCAGCACCTGCATCGTCGCGGTCATCAGTGGGGTGTTGGTGATTTCCAGCTTGTCCAGGTTCACCATGATCCGGCCCTTCGCCAGGGTCATCACTTCGGCCAGGGTCGGCACCTGCTCGGTGGTGAGCAGGTTGGCGGGATCCTTCAACCGCAGGGCCTTGATCTGGGCCAGGGTCAGGGACGAAACGGCGCCCGCTCCGTTGGTGGTCCGGTTGACCGTGGTGTCGTGCATGATGACCACCTGGCCGTCGGAGGTCATCATCAGGTCGACTTCCAGGATCTCGGCTCCCAGTCCGATGGAGCGTTCCATCGCCACCAGGGAGTTTTCGGGCAGATCGGCGCCACCGCCATCGGAAAGGTAGCCTCCACGGTGGGCGCCCACCATGACGTAGGGATCCGCGGCATTGTGAAATCTCGCGAGAATGTCCTCGATCGCCGCATGGCTCCTGAGTCCTGTCGCTGCCGAAAAAGCCACGATGCAGGCGCCGACCCGGAGTTCGCTTGGTTTCACCACGCCGGGAAGCTGAGCCGGAAGTTGTCATTCAACCATGGCGAGCGGGGCCATAGATTCTTGCGTTTCCGTCATGCGGGGACTTGGCCCGGTCGTTCGGCCGCTTGATTCAGTCCTCCCGCTCGTTCGCAGAAATTGCCAAATGCCCGCAGGCCGGTAGAATGGTGCTCCAGGACGAGTTCTATCATGAAGGTTTTCCAGATTTCGACGATGGCCATCGCGCTGATGGCAGCCGGCCTCCTTTCTTGCCGGCAGGAGGAAGCCAAGCCCAAGGCCCCCGGTGCTGCCACGGTATCGAAGAAGCAGTTGGACCAGGCGAAGGAGCAGATCGGTTCCCTGCAGAAAGAGTTGTCTGACGTGGATGAGGACCGCAGGCGCGCCCTGGAGCAGCTGAGGAAGAATCAGGAGCTCCCGGAGGTGGTCCTGCGCAACCGGCTGGATCGCGCCACGGCGGAGTCCAGCGCGGTGCTCGCCTGGCTGAAGGTGTCCAAAAGGATCGCCGCCGGCAGCGCGGATCTCGATGACGCCGCCGACTACGATCATGCCAAAGCCCGCGCCCAGGATTGTCTCGATCAGGAGGCCGCGATCGGCAAGCTGTTCGACACCGTCAGCGCTGCCGGCACTCTTTCCGAGGCGGATGCTTCCACCTTCCTGATCCAGCGCGACCTTCTGATGCACTGCCGGCTGGAATTCGAAGCTCTCCTGAAGGACAGCCCCTGATGGATGGCGAGGGCTCTCCTCCACGGCTTTCCAAAATAAGTTCCGGTCTCCATTGCGCTAGCTGATAGGTTGGCGGGGCCGGGAGGGCTCTTTCAGCCCCTCTGCTCTTCCATCGCCAGCCATGTTCAAATCTCGCCATCCAGTGCCGGGAACTTCGCCAGCCACACTGACTCCCCATCTGATAAATGGGGAGGCCCGCAAGGCCACGATCACCCTGATCC
>JAQGPE010000778.1 GCA_028293225.1 Akkermansiaceae bacterium
TTTTATCCGCGCTGGCCGGGTCGCTCGGCTTTGCGCTCGAGACCACCCCGCCGGTCATGATGGATGGCGAGCGGATCAGCAGCACCCGGATCCGCCAGTCGATCCGCGATGGCCGCCTGGACGTCGCCGCGAAAATGCTCGGCAGGCCCTACACCATCGCAGGCCGGGTGGTGGAGGGCAGGAAGCTCGGCCGTCAGCTCGGCTTTCCGACCGCCAATGTCGAACCGGGCGAGGAGCAATTTCCTCCGGACGGCGTTTGGGCGGTGCGGGTCAGGGTGGGGGAGCAGTTCCTGGGGGGCGTGGCGAATCTGGGAGTCCGGCCGACGGTCGATGGAGCGAGCCGGTCACTGGAGGTGCACTTGTTCGATTTCACCGGCGATCTCTACGGCCGGGTGATCGAGGTCGAGTTCCTGCAGTTTTTGCGCGGCGAGAAGAAATTCGGCTCCCTGGACGAGTTGAAGGAGGCGATTCGTGCGGATGCGGACGCGGCGGCCGGGATTTTGCGGGAGGCGGAGTGAAGCAAGTGTTGGGATGACCGTGGTGGCGGTTTGGTGACAGAGCGATCCGGCTAACTTGAAGATCCAGAAAGAATTTCAGCTTTCTTAAGGATCGATTTCGCCGGGCTCTTGCATCCATGGGGAGGATGCAATGCATCTACCGGAGACCGGAAGCTGAAGAATCGTGAAATTTCCCGGATTTTCCGCTTACACTGGCCGGATCGGCTCTCTATACACCGTTGAAAACCCCGTATGCCGATTAACGAGCAACTTCGTCTGAAGAATCTACCGGCCCGAGCCCGCTTGCTGGCTCTGGCGCCGCTGACCTCCTTTCTCCTCACGGCTCCTCTGCTGCATGCGGCGGAACCGGCACGGGGTGGAGCCACTGCTGAAAAGGAGCTCTCCCGCCGTGGCGAGCGTGTCACAGAGGCCCGTAACCTGCTGACCGGCGGTGACGAAGCCTACCGCGCCGGCAAGTGGCAGGAAGCCGCCACCGCCTACGCACGGGCGCACGACCTGCTCCCGGACGCCCCGGTGACCGCGGAGCTGCGTTCGGCGGCCACCGAGCGCTATGCGCTGGCTTCCATCGAGAACGCCAAGAATCTCAGTCGCCTCGGCGACGTCGCGGGTGCGAAACTGGCCGTTGAGGGCGTGCTGGTTCCGGCCATGGCTCCCAATCATCCGGGCGCGCTGGCCGAATTGGCCAAGCTCAACGACCCGATCCGCACCAACCCGGCCCTGACCAAGGAGCACGCGGCGAATGTGGAGGAAGTCCGCCTGCTGCTCTATAAGGCGGAAGGCGCCTACAATCTCGGCAAATACGACGAGGCTCACACGGTCTATGAAGACGTGTTGCGCACCGATCCTTACAACACGGCCGCCCGCCGTGGGATGGAGCAGGTGAACCAGGCCAAGGCCCAATATTCCCGCGCCGCTTATGACGACACCCGTGCGGAAATGCTCGCTGACGTCGACGGCGCATGGGAGTTGAAGGTTCCGCCGAATATCGTGCCGCCTGAACAGATCACCGGCTTCCAGGGCGACGCAAGCGAACTGCTGCTGGCCAAGAAGCTGAAGGCCATTGTCCTGCCGCTCGTCGATTTCGATAATGTCTCGCTCGAAGAAGCGATCGATTTCCTGCGCGCCCAGGCCACCAAGCTGGATACCTTCTCAACGGATCCGAAGAACAAGGGCATCAACTTCGTGCTCGCCCTGGGACCTGCCGATTCTCCGGCCGCCAAGGCCATCCAGGCGCAGAAGATCAACCTGCAGCTTCGCAATGTGCCGCTCGCCGACACGCTGAAGTTCATCAACGACATCACCCATACGTCCTACTTTGCCCAGGGCTACGCGGTGACGATCACCCCGGCCGGCGCCGCCAGCGGAGAGATCCTGAGCCGGACCTTCAACGTGCCGCCGGATTTCCTCAGTGCCGCCGGCGCCGCGGCAGGAGGCGAACCCGCCGCCGATGCCGATCCATTTGCCCCGAAGAAGGCCGCGGAAGGTCTGGCAGCCCGCCGGATCAGCGCGGTTGACGTGCTGAAGGCCAAGGGAATCCCTTTCCCGGAGGGGGCGAGCGCTTCCTTCAATAAAGGCTCCAGCACGCTGCGGGTCTCAAACACCACCGAAAATCTTCAGTTGGTCGATGAATTCATCGGCACTCTGGCCGACACCGCTCCGGTGAACGTGGTGGTTGAAGTGAAGATCATCCGCACCCAGGAAACCCGCCTGCAGGAGCTGGACTTCGACTGGTTGCTGGATCCGTCCCGCCTGAGCGGCTCGGGACGCAGCGGCAGCTTCCTCTCCGGCGGCACCGGCAACGATCCGAATCTGGCCGATATCCCGGCCGTCAACCCCAGCTCTCCCAACAGCTATAGCGTCACTTCCGGCAACCGCAGCGGCACCACGGCGATCAACAACGATTCGCTGGACGGGCTCATTGCCAACCGCGACGCAGGGTTCGCGCCTCCCGATGCCCGGGCTCCCGGCGCTCTGAGGGTCTTCGGCTCGGTGAACAACAGCACCTTCCAGACGGTGATGCGCGGCCTCGACCAGAAGAAGGGCGTGAGTCTCACCGCCTGCCCTTCGGTGACGGTCCGCAGCGGCCAGGCTGCCAAGATCGAAGTCAGCCGCGAACTGATCTATCCTACGGAATACGAGCCCCCGAAGCTGCCGAATTCCGTTCTGCCGACCGACATCGTCGACAGTGATGGCTTCATCATCAATCAGGTTCAGAACAGCTCTCCGATCACTCCGGCGCACCCGACTTCGTTCGCGACGCGTCCTGTCGGGGTGGTGCTCGACGTTCTGCCGACCGCCAGCGCCAGTCACGATCTGGTCGACCTGTCGGTGAAGCCGAATGTCACGGACTTCGACGGTTTCGTGAACTTCGGCACTCCGATCACCTCGCCCGGCACCAATTCACTGACAGGACTGGGCAATTCGGTCCTGGTTCTTTCCCAGAACGAAATCCTGATGCCGGTCTTCTCGGTCCTGAAGGCCGAGTCGAATCTGAGCGTGGCTGACGGAGCGACGCTGGTGATTGGCGGACTCCTCCAGGAGAAGACCCAGAAGGTGCAGGATCATACTCCGATTCTCGGAGACC
>JAQGPE010000811.1 GCA_028293225.1 Akkermansiaceae bacterium
TCTCCCCGCACCACCAGGTGGCGGCGGAGGGCAGGATCAGTTCCTCACGGCGAAGCTGGCGGGCGATGCCGGGGAGAAACGCCATCAGCCCCGGATTTTCCAGCACGCCGCTGCCGGGGTGATTCACCACGGCGACGTTGCCGGCGCGGATCGCCTCCAGCAGGCCGGTCACGCCGAGGTGCGAGTCTTCCTTCAACTCCAGCGGATCGCAGAACCAGGCATCGACACGGCGCACGATGACATCCACCGGCTCCAGTCCGCCCAGCGAGCGCAGCCAGACCCGGCCATCGCGGACCGTCAGGTCATCGCCCTGCACCAGCGAGTAGCCGAGATAGGAGGCGAGGAAGGCGTGCTCGAAGTAGGTCTCGTTCTGGGGGCCCGGCGTCAGGATCACCACCCGCGGCCGGCGGGCGCCGGCGTGGGCCGGGAAGGATTCCAGCGTTTCCCGCAGGGTGCGGAAGAAGGAGGCCACGCGCCGGACACCCGTCTGGTGAAAGAGCCTCGGGATGGTGCGGGTCATCACTCCCCGGTTCTCCACCACATAGCCGGTGCCGGAAGGGGCCTGGGTGCGATCGTTGACGATCCACATCCGCCCGTCAGGGCCGCGGGCCAGGTCGGCGGCGTAGAGGACCAGTTGGCGGCGGCCCTTCAGCAGCATGCCGTGACAGGGCCGCATGTAGCCGCGGTGGGCGTGCAGCAGCTCGGGCGGCAGCCAGCCGCCTGACAGCAGCTTCTGGGGTCCGTGCAGATCGGTCAGGATTTCATCCATCAGCTCGGCGCGCTGGATCAGCCCGGCTTCCACGGTCTTCCAGTCGCTTTCGGAAACGACCCACGGCACCGGATCGAGCTGCCAGGCGCGATGCTCGCCGCCGGGGGTGCCGTGCACACTGTAGGTCACCCCGTTTTCGCGCAGGTGGCGGCGGATGTCGCCAGACTGCGAGGCAAGCTGCTCGGGGGAAAGAGAGGAAAGCCAGTTGGAAACGGTGGACCACGCGGGCCGCACCGAGCCATCGGCGGCGACCATTTCGTCGCCACTCGCCGCGGCATAGCCCGGAGGGGGAGGGATCTTCGCCTGGGCTGGGGACGACATCGGGACGGGTATGGCCCGGCGGGAGCCGCTTGCCAAGCCCGGGAGGGTAAAATTGCGCGGCAGCGCGGGATTGCGCACCGGGCGGTACGGTCCCATGCTTCGGCAGAGCATGGAAGAAGTGCGCTTGGATAAATGGCTATGGGCCGTGAGGTTGTTCAAGACCCGCGGCTTGGCGGCGAAGGCCTGCGAGGGCGGCAAGGTGAAGGCAGGCGAGCGCGTGCTGAAAGCCTCGTCCGACCTTCGTGGCGGTGAGTTGATCGAGCTGCCCTTTGCCGAGGGCCCGGGCACCCGGCTGGTGCGCGTGCTGGCCTTGATCGACAAGCGTGTCGGTGCCCCGGAGGCCCGCCAGGCCTGCGAAGACCTGACGCCCTCGGAAACGCTTGACCTGCGCAAGACCTGGACGGAGGCGCGGGCCCTGCGCCAGGACGGCGAGCAGGGCCGGCCAACAAAGAAGAACCGCCGCGACAGGAGTCTCTTCCACGGCTACGGGTTCGACTGATCGTGATCGCGGCCTACCAGGGCAGGGACTGGTCGAGATGGAAGTAACCGCCGGTCGGGCCGCTGTCGTCGAGCGTGGCCAGGCGGGCGCTGGTGCGGCCGCCTTCCTCCGGGGCGAGTGTGGCATTCTCGCCGCCCATGGCGGTGCGGACCCAGCCGGGGTGGGCGGAGTTGACCTTGATGGCGGTGCTTTTCAGTTCATGCGCCAGGTGCACGGTAAAGGCGTTCAGTGCGGTCTTCGACGCGTTGTAGGCGAAAGCCTTCGAGTCGGCGATCGGCGAGGTCGGATCCGAGTGCAGGGTCAGCGAACCGAGGATGCTGGAAAGATTCACGATCCGTGCGGACGGCGCTTTTTTCAGCAGCGGCAGCAGTTCCTGGGTCAGGGCGACGGTGGCGAAGAAGTTGGTGTCGAAGGTCCGGCGCAGGATCTCCTCACTGGTCTCGCTGGTGCGGTTGGCCGGGCCCGCGGCAGAGGCGTTGTCCTTGTCGAGGAAGACTCCGGCATTGTTCACCAGGATGTCGAGACGGCCGTATTTGTCGCTCAGATAGCTGAGGACCTGCTTGCGGTGTTCCGGGTTGGTGATTTCCAGCTGGACGGCTTCGGTGGTGATGCCCTTGGCGGCCAGGTTGGCGACGGCTTCTTCGCCGGCGGCCTGGTCACGGGCGCCGATGATGACGGTGATACCGAGTTCACCGAGTGCGCGGGCGGTTTCAAAACCGAGGCCGCGATTACCTCCGGTGATCAGGGCGATTTTGTCTGATTGGCTCATGGATGGACGGGGCGTGGATCGTTGTTAGGTAGGAGGGGATGGGCGGGCCTTGGCGGACGCCTCCAGGCGCACGGCCAGGAGTCCGAAGCTCAGCGCCCAAGCGGCGCCGAGAGTCCAGCCCGCCAGCACGTCGGTGGGCCAGTGGACTCCGAGATAGACCCGGCTGATGCCGGTCGCCAGCGTGGCGAGGCAGGACAGGCTGATCAGGTAGACACGCAGGGCTCTGGTCGGCTGGGTGCGGGCGAGCAGCACACCGAGGGTCAGATAGACCACCGCGGACATCATCGCGTGGCCGCTGGGAAAGCTGGCACTGCTGACCAGCACGCCGTGCGGGACCAGGTCGGGCCGCGGGCGGTCAAAGCTCTTCTTCAGGACGTCGCTGACCAGCATGCCGCTGGAAATCGCCAGGACCATGATGACGGCGATGCGCGGTTTCCGGTGCAGCAGCGCGATGCCGGTCGACGCCAGAGTCAGGGCGGTCAGCAGTGTGAACCCGCCCAGCGCGGTAAAATCGCGGGCCATTTCCGGCATCCAGGCCGGACCGAGCGGTTGTTCGAGGTGACCCGGCACCCGCATCGACAGCAGCACCGCCTTGTCGAAGGCGTGGTACTCGTTTTCGCCGACCTCCTCGCTGAGGTGGATGAAGCCTAACAGGCCGCCTGCGATGAGGAGGAGGGCCAACGGAATGAAAGGCTCCGCCTTCCATTTGCGCAGCAGGTCCTGGAGCCGGGTGGGGAGGCGGGGCATCGCGGATGGAAGGCTGGGCATGGCGGGTCAGGCTTTGCGTCCCACGGCTGAGATCCACGCCTGGGCGAACATACCGCCCCTTGAGACGCTCCAGGTTTTCAATGCCTCGGCGTGCGGCTTTTCTCCGACGCTTTCGAGCCGCTCGGCCAGGAAAAGGGCGATGCGGGGCAGGGACGCGTAGCACTCGTAGCGGGCGTTCATTTGCACGTCCTCGAAGCCCGCCTGGTCGAGAAACGCTCCGAGCTTGCGGCCGGCTTTGACATCGCCGCCGTTGGCCGACTGCAGGCGCATGTAAGTTTCGATGGCCGCGTCGATCTCCGGCGAAGCCGGCGAAAGCACGAAGCCGCCCCAGTCCGGTGAACAGAGCCCGACCAGGCCACCGGGTTTCAATACACGGTGAATTTCCTCCATCACGGAATCCGGGAACTGCAGATGCTCGAAAAGCCCATGGCAAAAAACGGCGTTCACGGAGTGATCTTCCAGAGGCAGGCTATAGGCGCTGCCGGTCAGGAAGCTCACATTTTCGACCCCGGCGTCGGTCGCATTTTCCTGAGCCCTGGAGATCTCAGCCTCGCCAATGTCCACGCCCATCACCTGCCCGGGATGAACATGGGCGGCGATGCCCAGGGTGATGGTTCCGGGACCACAGGCCAGATCGAGCACATTCATTCCCGGACTCAGAAAGTCCCGGAAAAAGCCGCCATGAGTCTCCCAGGTGCGCTGGCTCATGAAATCGGTGGCGGTTTCGGAATGGCCCGGCGTGTAGGTCTCCATGCGCCGGGAAAAGAGCCCGGGAATGGCGGGGGCGAAAGGGAAAATCGCATGGTGACGCCGCCACGATCTGCTAGGGTGTCGTGATGCTCCGGCGTAAGTCATTCTGGCTAGGTCTACCCTGTCTGGTGTTTCTGGGGTGGCTGTGGGCGATGTCGTTTCACTGGGGCTACAATTTCACCTGGCGCGGGCCCGGGGGCAGGGGAGTTTTCGTGAGAACGGACCGCCCGGCGGCGCTTGAAATGGGCTGGCGGCAGGATGCCGGCTGGCGGGTGCCGATGGGGCGGGCCTTTCAGACCTGGGAAATGGCGCCGGGCAATCAGGAGGATGCTGAAATTGCCAACAGCCCGTGCTTTCCGCTGCCACGGAGCACCAGCGTGATGCCGCTGGGCAGTCACGGTTTTCTGGCGCCGCATTGGCTGCTGATAGCCGTCTACTCGGCAGGCTGGCTGGGCGTGGCCGCCTGGCGCTGGGGAGGGCGCTCCCATGCCCGGACGTAGGCATGCTGCGAGGGATCCTGCGGAGAGTGGGGAAAGCGGGCGCGCTTGGCCGGGCTCATATGCGTATCGTAGAGCAACTGGACCCGGGCGAGCGCCTCATCCGCCGTCGCGCCGCGCTCCATCAGCCAGCAGGCGACGGCCGTGCCGGTCCGGCCGATCCCTCCCCAACAGTGCACGTAACAGGTTCGCCCGGCCGCCATTTCGGACTCGATCAGCTGGAGCACGGACTGCATGGTCTGCGGTCCTTCCGGGACGCTCATGTCCGGAATCGGGAAGCGGTGGTGGATGATCTGCGTGCCATCCGGCGCGATTGGCGGCAGATGCTCCCTGTAGGGGGACAGGCCGCGCGCGGCGTCCGCTTCGGTGGTCAGATCGATGAAGGTGGTGACGCCTTCCGCCACCAGGCCGCGGATGCGCTCCAGCGCCACTTCCCGGTGGATGCTGCCAGGGTATTCACCCGCGAAGAGTCCTGGCTCGACCGGGTAGTGCTGCACTTCGACAGGAGGGCGGAAAAGGGCCATGACGCGCTGAAACAGGGATTTCTGAGGTGCCGGCGGACGGGAAGGAGCGGAAGAGTCTGCGGAAAATACCATTTGCTCTGGGACCTGAACCATCGCATGTTCCGCCCGTAAGTCACGGGGGCGTTCTGGTTTCGACGGGATGTTCAAAGTGCTTGCTGCACGTGGAGGTTGATCGGCTGGCCTCCTAAAAAAGCCGTTCAAAAAAAATAAATGCAGACTCTCACGAGCTTGCCCTCGCTGCTTAATTGACAGCGACACCGGAACCCAGACGCCCGCTGCGGGGGAAGGTGAACACTTAGCGGGCTGGCTGTGGAGCCGGGGAACCGGGCATCACGGCGAGATTAAACAGGATCCTAGGAAGAGAACGCCGCTGACGGGCCTACGACCTCCGAAAACTCAGACCGTCAGATAAACGTGTAGATGCTCGCGCGGATGATGTTCCGGACAGGGGTTCGACTCCCCTCGCCTCCACCATTTTCCCCGTTCGATGGCGGACCGGTTTTCCGGTCCGCCATCGTTGTTTTCACGGGATGCGTGCCCCGTCTGCGATGGGAAATTTGGCTCGCAGTCTGTAACCGGGGCTGGGAAACTGGGAGATCATGACATCTTCATCAACGAGGCATCTTCTCTTCGGTCTGGCGGGTGTGGCCATCGTCGCTTCATCATCCTGCAAGACGAAGCCCAATTGGCAGGCATTCGAGCTCAACGGGTTGAAAATGGAGGTGCCCGTCACTCCCGCTCCGTCGAAAGCCGCGGTGCCTGAATCGGTGGCTTCGGTCATGGAGGAGTTCAAAATGTGGACCGGCCACTGGTCGGACGGCGAAATGAACCTTGCCTACTCGCGCTACAGGCAGCCGGCAAATCTCCGCGGCGCTTTCGATGGTGCGGTCAGCGGCTTGAAAACCGTCCTCACCGACCTGGAGGTGAAGGACACACCGGTGGATATCAACGGGCGCAGCGCGATCGAGGGCCGGGCCACCTTTGTAATCAACGGAAAGAAGGGCACGGGTTACCTTCTTTCGATCGTGGACGGGAATCAGCTTTGGCAGATCCAATTGATAGGTCCCGGCGGCACGCTCGGAGGCGCTGAGGACAAGATAAAGGCCAGTCTCAAATTCAACTGAGGCCTAACTCAGGAGAGGCGATCCCTGCCGGCGCGGGCCGACAGGGATCCTCCTTCCCAAGGAAAGGACGGCTCGCCCGCGCATCTAAGCACGGGCTTACCGATCCTTGAATTTTTCGTATTCCCGCATCCACTTTGGCTTGAACATCATTCGGATGCGCTTCCAGAGGATGCGGAAGGGGTTGGACGAGCGACGGCGGCGCGGTTTTCTGCCTGCGCTTGGTACTTCTTTCATGACCGGTGGGACGCGGAAACTGACATAATCTAACAGAACTTAAGCACAGGAGCTGCGACATCCGTTTCAAACTTCGTCACCCTTCCAAAAGGACGCCGAATTCCGCCGGAGAGGTGGCGATGGCGTAGAGCAAAGTGGCAACCACCGGAGTGGTCACGGAGACCGACATCCCCATCGCCCCCGCCAGCCAGAGGCTGAGGGTGGACAGAACATAGAGTGTCGATGAGTCGCCGGCTCCGACGAGCCTTTTGCGGATGTCTTCAT
>JAQGPE010000800.1 GCA_028293225.1 Akkermansiaceae bacterium
GTAGGTGCCGGTGTTGGCGGCGAAGGGTCCGCCCGTGACGACATTTTCCCCCCAGGAGACAGCCTGGGTGGCGGTGGTCTTGAAGCCGGAATTCGTGGTGGGCGAGCCGCCTTCGGTCCAGAGGTCATCGCTGGGGCCGGGGCCGGTGACGACGTTCCAAGTGGTCGGGGTGGTGGCCTGCTGGCGACCGTTGCCGATCATCATGATTTGATCGCCGACGGTGGCGACGCCGGCGCTGACGGTGACCGGGGAGAGGCCGGAGGGATTCGAGCTCAGGCGGAACAGGACGATGTCGGCATAGGTGGTCAGTCCAAAGCCGGTGGGGTTGAGCAATTGTTGCCAACTGCCGGCCTGGGTGGCGTAGGGGGTGCCGCCGAAGGTGACGCTGGCGGGCAGCGAGCCGGCGACGTGGTCGGCGGTCATGACCCAGCCATTGCCAAGGTAGATGGCGGAGGCGCCGTTGACCTGGCCGACGTTGGCGAAGAAGGGATTGGCCGGGGTGACGGGGGTGCTGGTATTCGACACGCCGGTGGTGACGACGACGGCTGTGGCCGGAGAAATGAGGGCGGCCGCGAGCGCCGCCACGAAAAAGGGAGGGAGGGTTTTCAAGGCGTTTCAAACCTACTCCGCCGATTTCAGGTTTGGCAAGTCCGCTGGATGTATGCGGGCGATTGACGGGGGGAGGTCGTTCCGCTCCCATCCGCGACATGCGGAACGGTGCGGCTGACAAGAAACCCCGGCGGAAGATCCAGGTCGGCTGGGTGCTCAGCTACTTGAGACCGCATTACAGAGTTTTCATCCCTTCGTTCATCGCGCTGGTGCTGACCGCCGCTCTTTCGCTGGCCTTTCCGCTGTTCCTGAAGGATTTGATCGGTGACCCGGCCGAGGCTTGGAAGAACGGGGTGGATCCCGCGGTGACCATGGCCAAGGCGGACAAGAACATCCTGTGGCTGATCGGGGCGCTGGCGTTGCAGGCCTTCGTCGCCTACTGGCGAGTGAAGGGTTTCATCCGCTCTGGAGAGGGCGCGCTGAACGATCTGCGGCGGGATCTTTTCCACCACATGTTGAAACTACCGGTGCCGTATTTCCACGACCAGCGGTCCGGAGCGTTGAGCACGCGGGTTTCGGGGGATCTGGGAATCGTGCGCGAAACGCTGATCAACACGGTGCCGCAGGTGGCGCGGCACACGGTGATTTTCATCGGCAGCCTGGCGGCGATCTTCTTTTTCTCCTGGAAGCTGTCGCTGATCATGCTGGCCAGCGTGCCGGTGGTGGTGCTGGTGGCGGCGATTTCCGGGCGCAAGGTGCGCCAGCATTCGCGCGATGCGCAGGAGGCGCTGGGCGATTCGGGGATTGTGATGGAGGAGAGCGTGCAGGGTATCGCCGACGTGAAGGCTTTCGGCAACGAAGAGCTGGAGCGGGTGCGCTACGACTCCGCGCTGGACCGCTTCTATGCGGTGACGCTGCGCGGCGCCCGGGCCCGGGCCGGTTTCCTGTCCTTCATCATTTTCGCGATGTTCGGCACGATCGGCGGGATCGCCTGGTATGGATCCCACATGCTGGCCAAGGGGGAAATCGCGAGCGACAACTTCATCGCCTTCGTGCTCTTCAGCGTGTTCGTCGGTGCGTCGCTGGGAACCTTTCCGGAGATCGTTTCCCAGTTGCAGGCCGCCAGCGGTGCGACGGAGCGCCTGAAGGAGCTGATGCAGGAGGACGTGGAGGTTTCCGGGACGGAAGCGGTGGGGGCGCTGAGCGGCGAGCTGGCTTTCCGCGATCTTTCCTTCCGTTATCCCTCGCGGCCGCATGCGCCGGTGCTGCATGAGTTGAGCTTCGAGGTGCCGGCGGGCAAGCGGATCGCGCTGGTGGGGCCCTCGGGAGCGGGCAAGTCGACGGTGTTTGCCCTGATACTCGGTTTCCACCGTCCGGAAAGCGGAGCGGTGGCCTTCGATGGCAAGGACATGGCGGATCTGCGGCTGGCGGAGCTGCGCAAGCAGATCGCGGTGGTGCCGCAGGAGGTGATGCTGTTCGGCGGCTCGATTCGCGAGAACATCGAGTACGGGCGGCCGGGAGCGAGCTCCGCGGAGATCGAGGCGGCGGCGCGGCAAGCGAACGCGCACCAGTTCATCGCCGAGCTGCCGGAGGCCTACGAAACACTGGTGGGGCCGCGCGGGGTGAAACTTTCCGGCGGGCAGCGGCAGCGGATCGCGATCGCGCGGGCGATCCTGGCCGACCCGCGGATCCTGCTGCTGGACGAGGCGACCAGTGCGCTGGACACCGAGAGCGAGCGGCTGGTCAACGAGGCGCTGGAGCGGCTGATGGTGGGGCGGACCAGCCTGGTCATCGCGCACCGGCTGGCGACGGTGCGGCATGCCGACACGATTTTGGTGCTGAACCAGGGCCGGCTGGTGGAAAGCGGCAGCCATCAGGAGCTGATGGCGCAGCAGGGGATGTATCGCTTGCTGGCGGAGACGCAGTTGTTGTGAGGGAAGTGGAACCGCCAAGTGCGCCAAGTTTTGAGGGTGATCGGCGGTGCTGTTCCAAGCTTCGGGCCGGGGATCACTGATTGGACTGATTTTCTGATTAACTGATTAAAGGCAGAGATTTGGGTTCTGGTGGATCGGCATTTCTTTGATGGCTGGCATGGGGTCGAGGTGCGTCCTTGACGGATTGGGGCTGCCGGTCCCATCACCACGCATGCCCCTTATCGTCCTCGAAGGCATCGACGGAACCGGCAAGTCCACCCAGGCCGGGTTGCTCGGCGATTGGCTGGCTTCGCGGGGTCATGAGGTGGTGCGCAGCTATGAGCCGACCAATGGCACGTGGGGTCGCAAGCTGCGCGAGTCGGCCTCGACCGGGCGGCTGTCCGCGGAGGATGAGCTGGAGTATTTCCTGCGCGACCGCCAGGAGCATGTCAGCGAGCTGATCGGGCCGGCGCTGGCGGCCGGGAAATGGGTGATTCTGGACCGCTACTACTTTTCCACCATGGCGTATCAGAGCCTGCGCGGCTTTGATCCGGAGGAGATCCGGGCGCGCAATGAGGCCTTCGCACCGGTGCCGGATCACCTGTTGATCCTGGATCTGGATGTCGATGCGGCGCTGGCCCGGGTCGGCGCGCGCGGGGATGTGGCGAACGAGTTCGAAAAGCGCGATGCCCTGGCGAAGATCCGGGAGATTTATCTCAGCCTCCGCGATGAAGAATTTGCGCATGTGATCCCGACTGGCGGGACGCCTGAGGAGGTCCACGAAACGATCCGCGGGGTTCTGGCCGGCCTATGAGTCTGGTGGCTGTGCGGAAGTCGCTGGATGGTTTCGCCATCGGCATGATGGTGCTGCTGTGCGCCTGCTGGGGCTTGCAGCAGGTGGCGCTGAAAGCGGCGGCACCGGCCATGCACCCGATGTTGCAGGTGGGAATCCGGTCCTTTGGCGCGGCGGTGCTGGTGGGGGTGCTGACGCTGTGGCGGCGGGAAAGCTTTTCGCCGCGCGATGGGACGCTGCTGCCTGGGATCGGGGCGGGGCTGCTGTTCGCCGGGGAGTTTCTGGCGGTGTCGATCGGGCTGGAGTTCACGACGGCTTCGCACATGGCGGTGTTCCTTTACACGGCGCCGGTTTTCACCGCGCTGGGGCTGCATTTCCTGGTGAAGGGCGAGGAACTGCGGCTCGCGCAGTGGCTGGGGGTGGCGATCGCTGCGGGCGGGGTGCTGTTTGCGTTTTCCGCCGGCCTGGGCGGGACGACCACCCAGGCGAAGAACATGGTGCTGGGAGATGCCTTCGGGATTCTGGGCGGGATCCTCTGGGCCGGTACGACCCTGCTGATCCGCAAGAGCAGCCTGTCCGAGGCTCCGGCGGGGAAGACGCTGGTCTACCAGCTCGGCGTTGCGGCGCTGGTGCTGCTGCCGCTCGCCCTGATGCTGGGGAAATGGGAAACCGTCCGGCCCAGCCCGACGATGTGGGGATGCCTGGCTTTCCAGACGATCATCGTGTCGTTTGTCAGCTTCCTGGTCTGGTTCTGGATGCTCCGGACCTACCTGGCCTCGCGGCTTTCGGTGTTTTCCTTTTTGACGCCGCTGTTCGGGGTGACTTTCGGGTTTCTGCTGTTGGGAGAGAGGCCCGACCCGAGGTTTGTCGGCGGGGCGGTGCTGGTTCTTACGGGGATTGCCGTCGTGAACCGGCGGCCTGCGCGGGGCAAAACCCAAGGGGCGGTTGATCTGAAGAATTGAGCCGCCAAGACGCCAGGAGCGCAAAGTTCTGAAGAAGGTGGACTGCTTTCGTGCTGAGCTTCGGGTCAAGGATCACCGATTGAACTGATGGTCTGATTTACAGATTAAAGGCAGGGATCCGGGTTGTGATAGGTGCTGCGGGAAATCCCTAACGGAGCGGGATCGCTCCCGCCCCGTTAGACATTCCTGCTGCAGCCAGTCTCACGTGTCCGTCAGCAAAATCTTTCCGCGGGCGCGCCCGGAAGCGCTTCGTTCCAGCGCGGCCCGTATGTCTGTCAGTGGGTGGGTGCTGTCGATGACCACCCGTAGCGCGCCTTCGTCGCAGAGGCCTGCGAGGAGCGCGAGACGGGCGGCGCTGGAAGTATGGCCGAACCAGCGGGCGGTCACACCGTGCTGACTCGCCAGTTCCTGGTCCGGGGGCATGGTGAGGGTCACCAGTTGGCCGCCTTTTTTCAGCACCTGATAGGACCGCAACTGGACCTCGCCGCCGATGGTGTCGAGGACCAGATCGAGATCGCCGACGCGTTCTTCGAACTGATCCGTGCGATGGTCGATGACCTCGTCGGCACCCAGTTTGCGGACCAGCGCCGCATTGCCCGCCGAAGCGGTCGCGAACACCCGGGCGCCGGCTCTTTTCGCCAGTTGCACGGCGAAGCTGCCGACTCCGCCGGCTCCGGCGTGGATGAGGACGGATTGCCCGGCGGTGAGCTGGGCAATCTCGAACAAGGCCTGCCAGGCGGTGCCCGCGGCGGTCGGCAATCCGGCGGCGGAGGTGAGTTCCAGCGACTTCGGTGCAGCGGCCAGATGCTTTGCGGGGACGGCGACAAGCCCGGCAAAAGCTCCACCGCGGCTGAACTCCGGTCCTTCCCCTGGGCCGGGTTCCAGCCGGGCGAAGACGCGATCTCCGGGCTGCCATGGAGAGGCCAGCGCACCGGCTTCGACCACTGTCCCGGCCAGGTCGGTGCCGGCGGTGTAGGGAAGGGTCAGCGGAAAGTAGGCCTGCATGTGGCCGCTGATCAGCTTCAGGTCGAGGGGATTGACCGAGGCGGCTTCGAGCCGGACCAGCACTTCGTCCGCAGCGATCCGCGGCGTTGCGATTTCTTCCAGCGCCACCTGTTCCAGGCTGCCGTATTGGTGAATTCTTACTGCTTTCATGGTAGTAATGGAGTGATTGTTGAAATGAGGGATGGCTCGTCTCAGGCGGACGGCGGCCAGGCGCTGATCTGGTTCAGCATCCCGAACCAGTCCTCCAGGTGCCAGGTGTGGGTGATCCGGCCGTCCTTCAGGTGGTGGAACTCGTGCAGCGCGACCGTCACCGGTTTTCCCGTCGGTGCGACGCCGAGGAAATCGCCCAGGTGAGTGGCGGTGATTTTCGCACGGACGCCGGCTTTCCCCGAGTGACCGATGATTTCGTCGATCGTCACCTTCAGGTCGGGGAACGCGGCGAAGAATCCCGGGAGCAGGCCCTTCAGTCCGGCCGGTCCGGGTCCCTGGCCCGGGGCAAGGGGGATGTCCTGCCAGTCCGGAGCCAGTGCCTGGTCCAGCAGGTCCGGGTTCTGTTCGGTGAAGGCGCGGTAGAGCGTCTCGATGGACCGGAGCTCTGTTTCGGAGAGCGGAGGGAGTGTGGAAGTACTCATCCTGTAGTAGATAATGCGTTGGCGTGCGCTTCGTTTCCGAAGGGGGCGAATCCCCTGGGCACGCCGCACATTGTGTCTTGCCGGTCTATTCGTCTAATGCATACCCTGAATATGCATTATGCGTATCGCGCAACTCCGACAGGCCGACCTCAATCTTCTCGTCGTCTTCACCGCGCTGGCGGAGGAGCGGAATGTCACGCTCGCGGCCAAGCGTCTTTCGTTGAGTCAATCCGCCATGAGCCGTGCACTGCAGCGGCTGCGCGACATGTTTCACGACGACCTGCTGATCCGCACGCCCACCGGCTATGATCTGACGCCGCAGGGAGTCCGGCTGCTGCGTGAACTGGAGGTGATGCTGCCAAAGCTCGACCGCCTGCTCAGCGGCACCGAATTCGACCCGATGACCGAGGGCGCGAACTTCCGGCTCTCCTCCACCGACTACGCGGCGCATGTCATTTGCCCGTTGCTGTGCCGCTATTTCAAGGCGGAGACCAGCAAGGTGTCGTTCGAGTTCTCCGCCTGGCACGACGATGTCTTTAACGCGATGGAGCGGGGACGGCTGGATCTGGTGCTAAATGCCGACGATGGTGGTGTCAGTTCGCAGTTCACCCGCGAGATGCTCTTCCGTGAGGAATTCGTCTGCGTGGTGGCGAAGGCCAGCCGCTTCGCGAAGCGGATGAAAATCGACCAGTACCTCGCCGCTTCCCACATCGGCATCTCGACCCTGGGCGGCCTGCAGACCATCCCGGAGAAATACCTGGCCGAGGCCGGGGTGAAGCGCCACTGCGTGATCCGGCTGCCGTATTTCGCGGCGGCGATCCACAGCATCGAGGGAACCAACCTGGTGGTGACCGTGCCGCGGCGGATCGCCGAGAGCGTGGTGAACCACCCCGGACTGAAGATCATCGAGGCGCCCCCGCTCATCGGCGGCTTCGACTACCAGATGGTCTGGCACCCGCGGATGAACACCGATGCCGCCCATGTCTGGCTGCGACAGGCGATTCGCGAAACCGGCCGGCGGATTGCGGGGAAATTGTGACGCGGCGGGCAATTTGCAGCGTTAGGATTCTTTACGATGAATTTGCGTATTCGCGGATCCAGTGGTGATATGAATCTCCCTGCCCGTTTCGTATGGGCGATTTCAAACCATCCTAAAGCCATGCGCGCCATTCCCGTACTTCTCGCGGGGTTATCCGTTACCGTCGTCTCAGCCGCCCCGCGGCTCCACGTTTCCACTGCCACCCTGCAGCCCGAAAGCGTGGTCGAACTCGTCCTCGACTCTGCCGCCGCCGGTGGCGAAGTCATGGGCAAACCCACCCGCACCGACTGGCTCGTGATCGAGCCGGCCTGGCCCGGCACCACCTACTGGAAGGAGCCAAACGTGCTCGAATTCCGGCCCGCCGAGCCGCCGAAGCTCGGAACCCAGTACACCTTCAAGTTGAAGGAAGGTCATCGCTATCTCGACAACAACGCGGAGATTCCCGCTGGTGTCGTGACCAAGGTGGATACCGACCCTTTCCGCGTGGATCTGGCGGCGCTGCTCGACCGCTATGACGGCGACTGGAGCCCGCGCACGGCCAGCTTTTACCTGCGCTTCAACGGCGATGTGAGCCCGGAGAAGGTCGCGCCGTATGTCTTTTTCGAAGCCGACGGCGGCAAGCGGGTGGCGGCGAAGACGGTTCGTGCGACCTTTGGCGCGATCAAGCAGCCCGGCTACCTGGGCGCGACCTGGAGCGAGC
>JAQGPE010000003.1 GCA_028293225.1 Akkermansiaceae bacterium
AACTCCAGCGGGTGCTGGATTCGATGAAATTCAACCCCGCCCTGGTGAAGACTTCGTCGTGGGACATCGTGGCGTGGAACCATGCGGCGACGGTGGTGCTGGCGGACTATGGAAAGCTCCCGCCCGAGCAGCGCAATATCCTGCGGATCATCTTCTGCAACCCCGGCGTCCGCGCCAAGATGCCGGATTGGGAGGAGCATGCGCGGCTGTCGGTGGCGACATTCCGGCTGGAGACGGCGCGGGCTGGAGCCGCGGAAAAGGTCAAGGCGCTGGTGGATGAACTGCGCGGGGCGAGTCCCGAGTTTGCGGCGATGTGGCTCGATAACGACGTCAGGACCTATGGCGAGGGAACGAAGCGGATCAATCACCCGGTCGCGGGACGGCTGGAATTCGAATATTCGACCTTCACGGTCGATGACCAGCCGGGGCTGGGAATGGTGATCTACACTCCGGCCACGCCCGCTGACATGGAGCGGGTCCGGTTGCTCATTGAAGGCTGATCCGGGTAGTGGCCATACCGGTATAAGGTCACGTCTGGTCAGATCCCGGGGCGGGTGTATCGGAGATCTTCAACATTCAACTCAAGGAGATCATCATATGCGTGTATTTGTAACGGGAGCCACAGGCTTCGTGGGTTCGGCAGTGGTTCAGGAATTGCTCGGAGCGGGTCATGAGGTGCTCGGCCTCGCGCGCTCGGATGCGGGAGCGGCGGCCCTGGCTGCGGCAGAGGTGGAGGTCCATCGCGGTTCGCTGGAGGATCTGGACAGCCTCCGGAGCGGAGCGGCGGCGACGGATGGCGTGATCCATACGGCCTTCAATCACGACTTCTCGAAATTCGCGGAAAACTGCGAGGCGGAGCGGCGGGCGATCGAGGCGCTGGGAGACGGGCTGGAGGGTTCCGGCAAGCCGGTGGTCATCACCTCCGGGGTGGCGCTGGTCGCGCCGGGACGGCTCGCGACCGAGGACGATGCGGCGGTTCCCCATCCCGCATTTCCCCGGCATGTGGAAGAGGCTGCGAACCGGCTGGTGGCACGCGGGATTTACGCCTCGCTGGTCCGTCTTTCGCCCTCGGTCCATGGCGCGGGCGATCATGGGTTCGTGCCCATTCTGATCGGCATCGCACGGGAAAATAGTGTGGCGGCGTATGTGGGTGACGGGCTCAATCGCTGGCCCGGGGTGCACCGGCTGGATGCGGCGCGGCTCTACCGGCTGGCGCTGGAGAAGGGCGAGGCCGGAGCTAGGTATCACGGAGTGGGCGAAGAGGGCGTGCCGTTCCGGGACATCGCCGAGGTGATCGGGCGTCACTTGAACGTGCCGGTGGTCAGCAAGACGGCCGAGGAAGCGGCGGGGCACTTTGGTTGGTTCGCGCGGTTCGCGGGGATCGACTGCCCGGCTTCCAATCAGAGAACGCGTGATCTGCTGGGGTGGGAGCCGCGGGAGGCGGGGCTGCTGGAGGATATTCGGGATGCGGGGTACTTCGGTTCCTGATTGAGGGTAGGAGATCAGGCCGGCCGGGGAATCCCTGGCCGGCTTTTTTTGGGGGTATGAGACATTGGCGAAAAATTTCCGCTTTACATGCAACCATATGGTTGCCTATTTTCGACGCAGATGGACGAAGTCTTTAAAGCGCTTGCCGATGAGAGCCGGCGGATGCTGTTGGACCGGCTCCATGCCCGGAACGGACAGACGCTTGGCGAGCTGTGCGACGGGCTTGAGATGACGCGGCAGGCGGTGACGAAGCACCTCGGGATTCTCGAGGGGGCGAACCTGATCGCGACCGTGAAACGCGGGCGGGAGAAGCTGCACTACCTGAATCCGGTGCCGATCCATGAGATCGGGGTGCGCTGGATCGGGAAGTTCGAGGTGCAGCGGCTCGATGTCCTGGCGGAACTGAAACGCAACCTCGAACAAAAAGATCAGATACCATGAGCACGACTACTATCATTCCTTCACCGAAACTCGTTTATGTGACCCCGATCCGCACGACCGCAGCGAAGCTGTGGGAGGCGCTGACGGATCCGGATTTCATCCAGCAGTACTTCTTTGGCCGGCGCAATACGTCGACCTGGAAGGTGGGCGATGCGATCGAAAGCCGCTCGCCGGAAGGCGAGCTGGAATGGCAGGGCAAGATCCTGAAGTGCGTGCCGGAGGAGGAGGTGGTCTTCACCTTCGACCACCTGTCGGATGAGCCTCCATCGACGGTGACTTTCCGGATCGAGGCGCTGGAGGAAGGGATGCAGCAGCTGACGGTGATCCATGAGGATTTCCCGGTGGTGAGCGCGATCCGCGACCGGGTTTCGAACGGCTGGCCGGGGATCGTCCGCGGCATCAAGGAGCTGCTGGAGACGGGGGCGGTCCAGGAGGAGCCGACTCCTTGCGAGGCTTGACCGGTTGGCCGCTTCTGGCGATTCAGCGCCTTTGCGATCCCGCCGGGGGTTGCGAAGGGCGTTGGTCGTTCGGGGTTGGGTGAGGTTGGGCAGGGTCGCGCGTGGAGGCGGCGTTTGGGTGAGGTTCGGGATGCAACCGCAGATTTCGCAGAGAGCGCAGATGGAAGCAGGAGGCGAGTGAGGTTCGGCAGCGTTGCACAAGGAGGCGGCGAGAGCGCGGGGGCGGAGGCTGGAAGGTGGGAGGACATCGCAGGGAGGATGGCGGGACGCGTGAGAGCGCGCCATTGTGGGAGGCGCAAGATGCGGCTTGGGAATGCCGGATGAAAATGCTCCCTTGAAGGCATGGACACCGCTTCAACAGCGCCCAGCGCGCGGCGGCTATCGTTGCCCTTTGAGTCGAATCGGACTTTCGTAGTGTCCGGCTACGCTCACGGTCATGGGGTGCTGCTGTTGCGGAGCTACCATCCCGGACTTGAGCCAACGCGGATCGATTTGCTTTTCAAAGACGTCTGGGCGCTCGATCTGAGATTCCACTTTGAAGGAATCCGGATCGAGGAAGTGGAGCCCGACTTTCTGAACGGACGCCCGAGTGCGCCGGCTGAGATGATGCATCCAGGGTTGAGAGCGTATGCCTTTCGCGGACAGGGCTGGGAGGGATTCCTACTTGCCGGGAACGTTTGGGCTCATGAGGGAGAGGGCGGGCCGGCGGAACGGAGTTTGCTGATGGGGCCGCCGATGGAGGGGCAAGATACGGGTTTTATTGGCTGAATGGTTCGAATGCGGCCATCGACTCCCCCCCCGCTCCACGCGACGTGTCGGTGGCGCCGAGCGGCCTTGAAAGTCGCGCCGGACAGGTCACTCTTGCCGATCTTCCGATGAACCATCCCATTCCGGTCACCCGCCTGGTTCTGTATGTCCGTGACCTGGCCCGGGTCGCCGCCTTCTATGCCGGGCATTTCGGGTATGTGCCGCTACCCGACCGGGCAGATGGCATGACGCGGCTGGAGTCGCCCGCAGGCGGCTGCGCTCTTACCTTGCATCCTGCGAGCAAAGGCCATCGGGTCGGGCAGTCGTGCATCAAGCTGGTATTCGAAGTTCCGGATCTTGAGGCCTTCAAGGCCACGGCGGCAGAGCGGGGTCTGGCGTTCGGAACGATCTGGAAGGGAGAAGGATACATCTTCGCCAATGCGCGTGATCCTGCGAAGAATCCGATCCAGATTTTCCAGCGTCTGACCTGACGGACTTGCCGGGACCGGGAAGAGGGGGCGGTCGTGTTCTATCGAGGGACGGGCATTTCAATGGCTGCCCCTGCCCCGGCGGGTTCGGAGGGATTTGTGGCAGCGGTTGAATGATCGGCGGCGGAGATGCGTCTCTGTTGGGATGAAGACGACGACTCTGTTGGTGACGGCGGCCATGGTGATGATGATGACCGGGCTGGCGAGAGCGGAGCCGATCGGGGTGGGGGCGCCGCTGGAGGTGAACCTGCAGATCCACCAGGGGGCGGTGGCACTGGATTTCGATACGGCGGCGGAGAAGTACTATCAGATCGAGTTTTCGCAGGACCTGGTGACGTGGGACCGGGAGGGGTATTCCTTCAAGGGGACGGGCGGCCGGATGTCGAAGGTGGCCTCGGGCCGGGGGCTGGCGCGGGGATACTACCGGCTGCGGGATGATGGGGACCCGCAGAATGTGGCGACGGGG
>JAQGPE010000009.1 GCA_028293225.1 Akkermansiaceae bacterium
TGGCCCAGGAGGTCCCGGTGATCGTGGTGGTGGACGGGTCCACCGATGGTTCCGACGCGCTGCTCACCCCCCTGCTGGAGAAAATCCACCTGATCCAGCTCCCGAAAAACGCGGGGAAAGGCTCGGCGGTGCTGATCGGCACCCGTGCGGCCCTCGAGCTCGGCTACACCCACGTGCTGTGCATGGATGCCGACGGCCAGCACCCGGCCGAAAGCATCCCGAAGTTCTTCGCCCTCTCCCACCGCCACCCCGAAGCCGCGGTCTTCGGCCGCCCGATCTTCGACGCCTCCGCCCCGGCACTGCGCGTCAACGGCCGCAAGATTTCGAATTTCTGGGCCAACCTGGAGACCCTCGGCTGGGGGATCGATGACTCCCTGTTCGGCATGCGCCTCTACCCGGCGGCTGAACTGCTGGACGTCCTCGACCGCACCTGCTTCGCCCGCCGTTTCGACTTCGATCCGGAAGTCGCCGTCCGGCTCGCTTGGCGCGGCGTACCGATCATCAACCTGCCCACCCCCGTCCGCTACCTCACCGAGGAGGAAGGCGGCGTCTCGCAATTCCGCTACCTGCGTGACAACGCCCTGCTGACCTGGATGCACCTGCGCCTGATGGGCGGCTTCGCCCTTCGCCTGCCCTTCCTGCTCCTCCGCGGCGACAATCCGCTCCTCTCCCTCAGTTCCCGCTCTTCCCAGTGACTGCTGAAATCGCGAAAAAGCTCTCCTCTCCATTTCCCGGTCGCTGGGCCCGGTCCTACGTCTCGGCCAAGGTCAAGACCGATCCTCTCTATGAGGCCGTGCACCGCGAACTCCATGGCACTGATCTGCCCCTGCTCGACCTGGGCTGCGGCATGGGCCTGCTGGCCTTCTATCTCCGGGAGCGCGGCCTGACCTTCTCCATCCGCGGCCTGGACTACGATGACCGCAAGATCCAGTCCGCCGGGAAGGCCGGCAGCTTTCTGAAGCTCCGCGATCTGGCCTTCAGCACTCACGATGCCCGCGAAGGCCTGCCCGAGCACGAGGGCAACGTCACCATTCTCGACATCCTGCAGTTCTTCACCCCCACCGAGCAAGAGCGCCTCCTGACCCTGGCCGCGGAACGCGTCGCACCCGGCGGAAAACTGGTCATCCGCTCGGGACTCAAGGACGACTCGATGCGTTTCAAGATCACCGTGGCCGGCGACATCCTGGCCCGCGTCTCCTGCTGGATGAAAGCGGGCCCGACCCACTACCCGGCCGCCGGGGACTTCCATCGCATCCTCTCGCCGCACGGCCAGGTCCGGATCGAACCGATGTGGGGTGGAACGCCTTTCAACAATCACCTGATTGTCCTGCAGCGGAAGACCTGAGTGATCGACCTATGGTTCCACAAACTTGCACAGAACCATCCAAGTGACCCAAAGAATCCCCGGCAGAGGAAGAAACATCCAGCCAGTCCACGCGCCAGCGACCAGCCGGTCTTTCCTTTTCCCTTTCCCTTTCCCTTTCCACTTCTCACGAATCGCGGTGAAGGCGTAGCTTGAGAGAACCAGCATCGACGCCCCCGCACACCAGCTCGAAGCGATCAACGACATGATGCCCAGCGCCAGGGCGGTCGATTTCTCGCCTCCATTCGTAAAGATGGTGGCCAAGCTCAATCCCGCGACGAGCCAGTAGACAAGCAGGCCCCACCAAAGCACGCGCATGACATTGGATGAGTCGATCTTCATGAATTGCCCTGACCACACCGGCAACCTCTCTGGCGCCTTCATCTGCTCCGCATCATCGGTTTTTGCCGACCAATGATCCAGCCACGAATCTGGTCTTCCAACTACCGTCCTGATCTTTGGGGGGCAAGGGCGCTTCCCAGTGGCTGGCGCCGGGCGATCCGGTAGACGGCCGCCGGAGGCAGGTTGAGAAGAGTGTGGCCCACGCGGGTCGCCTTAAGACCCAGGCGGTCGAGAACGGGCCGGGGCAATCATCATCGCGACACTCTAGCCACGAGTTCTGAATCGTCTATGCGCCCAAGTTCGCATTACTTGCTCGAAAGTTCAGAAATACCGGTAGCCACTTTCTCCGTCCCCAAGCAGCGCTCATTCACCGGCGCCCGTCCTCACGCAACTTTGCCAGCACGCCTTCGATCACTTCCCGCGCCACCGGCGTCCCCTCGTGCATCAGCAAAATGTCACCATCTACGACATTCATCGTAATTTGCCGCACGATCGCCGGCACGTCGCGCAGCACCGCATCGTACCCGCGGTGCGTCCAGGCCACCACTTCCATCCCCAGCTCGGTCGCGATGGGATGGGTGAAATAATTCCGGTGCCCGACCGGGGCGCGGAACCAGCGCGGCCGCACGCCGGTCGCGGCCTCGATCGCCGCGCTGCAGTCTGCGATTTCCCGCCGCGTCCGGGCCGAGCCCGCACCCCAGTAGCTACCCTGCGGATGAGTCATCGTGTGATTCCCCAGCTCGTGGCCGCGGCGCAGAATCTCGCGAGCCAGTTCCGGGTGCTTCGCCACCTTTTCCCCGATCACGAAAAACACCGCCTTTACCCCGGCGGCATCGAGCGCGTCCAAGATCACCGGCGTGTCCTGGAGATCAGGGCCGTCATCAATGGTCAGCAGCGGCCCCCTGCCTTCGACCCGCTTGGCCACCGGCCCGTAGAGTTCGGAGGTCGGACAGAAAGTTCCCACGCACCACAGCGTGGAAATGAGGCATCCGCAGGCGACTCCATACGGCCAGCCGAACTGCCACCACAGCAGCGCCATCAGCCCGTGCAGACCCGCCGCCAGCGCCCACCGCGCACGGATCCCCGCCCTGCCCGGAACCCGCATCGCCCGCCGCCACAACAGCCCGGCGATGCCCGGCACCTGGGCAAAAATCCACATGATCCAGAAGGCCACCGCCCACGCCACGCCAGCGCTGTGCAGCCACAGGATTTGCGCCAAGGCCCATCCCGTCAGCACCAGCGACCAGCGCCAGTAGCTCTCCTTTGGCTTGGTCCCGCCCAGGATGAAGGACAGCGCATTCAGCGCCACGAACAGCCCCGGGAGAATCCCCAGCCACGCCAGCCACGGGCCGCCGAGCCGCCACAGGCCATCGAACAACGCCCCGCCCAGAACCAGCGGGATCAGGACCGACAGAAAGCGCCACTCGGCGCGATGCCCGCCCATCATGTCGGCCAGCCGCATCGCATCCCCCTGCGGCACGCGGAAGCCGCCGCCGAAGATCTGGAAGAACGGCGTCACCGCCCGGTTGTTCCGGGACTTCTCGGTCTCGCGGTCGATCACGGCTCGCTCCCTCCTTCCACCCGGCGCAGCACCGGTTCAAAAACAAACCACTGCCACCAGTTTTCACGCACCACCGACAGCACCGCTCCAGCCCACACCGGCACCGCGGGATCGACCTTGCCGCGCGTTCTTTCCGGCAGCACCAGTGGCGGGAAAACCCGCACCCGATAGCGCCGCCAGGCATCCCGCATGATGAACAGCGGGAACACCGTGACCCCGGTCGCACGGGCGAGAAACAGCGGCCCGCGCGGCAGCTTCATCATCAGACCCGGCTCCACCTCCGCCTCCATCGGCGAGACCTCGAAGACCACGCGATCCCCCTGCACCGCGACCACCTGACCCTCCTGCAGCAGCCGCGCCAGCTCGATCCCCAGCATCTGGCCGCTGGTATTGTAGTGAGTCTTGAAAAAGGGATTCAGCCGCTCCTTTTCGCGCAGCTCGGCCTCGCGGATCGCCTGCAGTTCCGGCTCCCGCTCCGGCGCGCGCACCGCATGGATGGTCCGTCCGAACTTGGAGGAAAACAGCGGCGCGGCCATGTCGTAGTTGCCCATGTGCGCCGTGAGAATCAGGCAGCCCTCCTTCCGCGTCGCCAGATCGTCGAAGGCCGGCATCCCCTCGATCACCCAGTCCACCGCGCCGGTGCCGGTCTCACAGCGCAGCGAGTCGACATAGGTGGCCGCGAAATTCAGAAACACCCGGAAGGAGCCGCAGACCGAGCGGGCGACGCTCCATTTCGGAAACAGCGCCCGCAGGTTGCCGGCCACCGCCCGGCGCTGCTGCTTCGCCACCAGGAAGAAGATGAACGTCCACACCGGCAGCAGAAACGGCTCCACGAACCACGGCGCGACCCGCAGCCCGCGCATGAGGAGCCGCGTCGGCAAGTCCCCAAAGACCCCGATCCGCTTCCACCACGCACGCTTCTCTCCTTCCACTTCCAAGGCCTGGCGAGCAAAGAGGGAAAAGGCAGAGTTTGCTAGTTTTCAGTGTTCAGTTTTCAGAAACAGCCGGAGAAGCTCGCACCGATGACCACGAGCCAGGCAAAATGGGAGCGGCGAAGGGATCCCACGCTCTGCATTTTTCCAGCATCATTGAAAACTGAACACTGAAAACTAGCAAGCCCTGCCTTTTTCCGCGCCATCCGTGCGACCACTTCTTGCGGCAAGCTCCCGGCGGCGTTAGGTGTGATGAAACCCACCGGCAGCCGTGTCTTCTCTCCCCAACCGCCCCCGCATCCTCGTCGTTACCCCGGAAATCACCTATTTGCCGGATGGCATGGGGAATCTGGCCCAGCGGATGTCCGCGAAAGCCGGAGGTCTGGCCGACGTTTCCGCCTCACTGGTCAAGGCGCTCTATGACCAGGGCGCCGACGTCCATGTCGCCCTGCCGAACTACCGCCGCATGTTCCACCTGGACGTGGCCAGTGTATTCAAAAACGAATACGAAAAGGTCAGCCGCACCCTGCCGGAACAGCGCATCCATCTGGCGGAAGACCGGGTCTTTTACCATCGCTCAAGCGTCTACGGCCGCGAGAATCATCTCATCGCCCTGGCGTTCCAGCGCGAGGTCATCAACCACACCATCCCGCAGGTCCGGCCCGATCTCATCCACTGCAATGACTGGATGACCGGCCTGATCCCCGCGGTGGCGCGCCGCCATGGCATCCCCTGCCTCTTCACGGTGCACAACATCCACTCGGAGCACCTGACCCTTTCGAAGATCGAGGACCGCGGCATCGACGCCGCCGATTTCTGGAAGCACCTCTATTTCGACCGCACGCCATGGTCCTACGAGGAAAGCCGCAGCAGCAATCCGGTCGACCTCCTGACCAGCGGCATCTTCGCCGCCGCCCACGTCAATACGGTCAGCCCGACCTTCCTGCACGAGATCATCAGCGGCTACCACAGCTTCGTGCCGGACTCGATCCGCAACGAGCTGCGCGGGAAGATGCACGCCGGTTGCGCCACCGGCATCCTGAACGCTCCGGACGCCGCCTACGAACCGGCCACGGATTGCAGCCTGCCGGCCACCTTCGACTCTTCCAGCCACGCCGCGGCCAAGCGCGCCAACAAGGTCGCCCTGCAGGAGCGGCTGGGCCTGCGCGTCGATCCGAACGCGCCCCTGCTGTTCTGGCCGTCCCGGCTGGACCCGGTGCAGAAAGGCTGCCAGTTGCTCACGGACATCCTCTATCGGATCGTCGCCGACTACGCCGATATCGACCTGCAGGTCGCGGTCATCGCCAATGGCCCGTTCCAGAAGCATTTCCACGAGATCGTGGCCTTTCACAATCTCCACGAGAACGTCGCCATCCGGGATTTCGATGAGGAGCTTTCCCACCTCGGCTACGCGGCCAGCGACTTCACCTTCATGCCGTCGTTCTTCGAGCCCTGTGGCCTGCCACAGATGATCGCGCCGAAGTACGGCAGCCTGACCATCGCCCACGACACCGGCGGCCTGCACGACACCGTGGAGCACATGAACCTCGCCGAGAATCGCGGCAACGGCTTCCTGTTCCAGATCTTCGACTCCGCCGGCCTGCGCTGGGCGGTGGACGAAGCGATCCGCTTCTTCCTGCTGCCCGACGAGGTCCGCAATCCGCAGATCGCCCGGATCATGGACGAGTCCAGCAGCCGCTTCAATCACGAGACCACCGCGGCCGCATACATCAAGCAATACGAGCAGATGCTCCAGGTCCAGGTGACGGTCTGAAATCGGTCATCCTGCGACGCTCAATTTCTCTCAATGAGGGGCTGCGAGCGTTTGGCCATTTAATGGGGGCTTTGTCACAAGCACTCCCACATAGGGGTCGGAGACTCTCCCGTCGGGCGTCAGTATCCCAGCGTCGATAAGGGTCTGTCTCCGCTGTTCCTTGTCCATCGCCTTCAATCTGGCAGAAGCTTTCTGCCAGATTTCCGCAATTTCGTTCCCCGATGGAGCAGCGCCTGTCACGTTGTCAGGATGGACGAAAATACCCCAGGATGCAAGTCGCATCCCGGACCGCTATTTGGATGTGCGATTTCAATCTGATGCCGGATTCCGGAAAAGCCGGTTCGCCCTCCGCGAACATCCCCCGCACCGTCTGGAACTTCCGCCCCTCATCCGCATACCGATCCAAGGTCCAATTCAGAACAAGGCAATCGCGTTTGCGAAGTAGCAGGTCCTGACCTCCCGAATTCGTCGGCATTTCCCGGCCATCTTCTTCCAGAATGGAAGAAAGCGCCGAGTAAGTATCTCGAAGCGCGGTGGTGTAATGCGTATCCAGGAGATCGAAGCAGACTCCCAGCTGAATGATCGCTCCAACGACTGCGGGCGTCCGGACTTTTCCCCTTTCCTGGCGCTCCCTGGCCCATTCAAGAGCCCGGTCCGGTCCATGTTCCCAAAAATAGATTCCGTGCCCCAACCAGTCGTAGACTTCTTCACTCGCCCTGAGTCCATCCTGGCCCCCAATGACGGCTGATGCTACCGATTCGTCGCAACCGTGATAGCCGATAACAAAGCGTTGATAGGCCGCTAGATTCACCGCCCACAATTCTGGGAATTCAGGCAAAACTGTCCATCTTGTTCGCGGATCGTCAGCCCTTTTCACGGTTTCGCAGTGTTCCCTTTCCCTTTCCGGGAGATCTGCGATGGTGATTCGAACCCACCTGCCTATGACCGTCGGATACTTCGCCATGCCAGTCTGTGTCTTCCTGGGACTGATCCTGGGCTGCCTGCTGACGTGGCGATATTACCGCCGCCATGAACGCCTGGGAGAAGCCACTTCGCAGGAGATTCTGGCGGAATTGAAGACCGCTTTCGTCCCGCGCAAAACCGTCGAGATCCGCACTCAGACGGAATATCTGCCGTTCCTGTTCGAGTGCATCATCGAGAACGTCGACTCCGGCTTCGGCGCCAAACAGGTGAAGATGCTGTTGGAGCGCATCCAGGCCCACCGGCCGCATGACGTCCGCAATGCGATCTTTCCCATCGAGGTCAAGGGCGTCTCCAGCGATCTCGATTTCCAGTGGTCGCGCGATCACCAGGACCGGATTCAGATTTTCATCCTGGCCGACCCCAAGGTAACCCGCGCTTTGAAGAGGCACTCCCGCACCATCCCCAGCGCCGCACTGGGGAAGTGAGGATCGAGTGACCCAAAGCCCCTGCTAACCCTCCGTCAGAATCCGCCCGGCCATGGCCCGGCGGGCTTTCCGGGACTGTATCAGCAGCCAGAGGGTCATCAACCCGTAGACCAGCAGCCAGAACTGGAACGCCCGCGGCACCGCCAGGGAGATCTCCGGTGGCAGCGTGGAAAGCGACAACAGGCTGCCCACGGCATACACCGGCAGGCTCACCGGGGAGATCGCCACGACCCAGGTCGCGGTCGCCAGCAACGTGTTGCTGACCATTCCCATCACCGCGCCAACCATCATCGGGGCAATTCCGGCCAGAATCGTCGTCAGCCCGAGCGTCCGCCCGCCGCGCCATTCCAGCAACACCTGGAATCCCAGGCCGATGGCCAGCAGGATCGCCGTGAAATAGGCCAGCACCGACAGCGGCACCACCTGCCCGGGAAACCACTGCGACTCGACCAGCGCCCGGGTGAACACATACCACCCCGCCGCTCCCGTCAGAGCCATGGCGGTCACGAACCACGAGCTGCTGGCCGCGTCGGAAAAGAACGGCAGCGCCCGCGCCCCATTTTTCCGCGCCCGCCGCCAGCCGCGCATCTGCTGCTCTGGAGAGGGCGTGATCATCCGGGCCAGCACAAACAAAAGCAGGAGGGTGACCAGCCCGTAGGCGCCGGCCATCAGCACCGCCTCACCCGGCTGCGGGACCCAGTCTTCACGGAGAGCGGGGCGGCCACCCCCTCTCCTCCGGGCCGCCTCCAACATCTGGATCGGAGCCAGATAGCGATTGAAACCACGGGAGGGAAACAGCTCACCGCCATCCACCAGCGGCAGGGCGTTTCCAAGGAGCAGCACCTGGATCCAGATGAAAAATCCCACCGCCCAGGCCTTCCCCATCAGATGGGATTCGCTGCGCCGCCAGGTCCGGCACAACATCACCAGAAAGGTCAGCACCAGCCCCCCTTGTGAAAACAGGGTGAAGACGGTCTCGGAGAAATTCAGGCCGAAGAACTTCACGGTCGGGGCCAGCCTCTGACCGACGTCCACCATCGCTCCCGCCGTTTTCGGCACGATCCCGGAGAGGAGTTCCTCATAGACCGGCATGATCGTGAGGTACTTGAAGAACACCAAACCGAACCGGGCCATCTGCGGGATCACCGTGTACAGGCCGAACACCAGCCCGATCGAAACCAGGAAAGCCCAACGGCGATTCTTCACCACCGTCCCGGTCACCAGACCGGTGCTGTGATAGAGCAATCCCGTGCTGAAAAAGATCCCATAGAGCGGCAGCCACGTCGCCATCGCCACATCCCCTTTCCACAGCGACCAGGCCGTGAAGGGCAGCGTGACCAGGACCATCACATATTCCGCCACCGGCAGGCCGAAGAGGTAGCCCAAAACCTTCGACAGGGGGCGCATGGGAATCAGCCGCTGGTAGTCGATGACGCCCTCGTCCCGCTCCGCCACCATGCCGCCCGCGGCCTGGGCGGTGCCAAGAAAGAATAAAATGATCCCCTGGAAAACGAGCAAGGGGATGATGGGAAGGCGGGCGGCGTCTTCTTCGCTGAGCTCGATGCGGTAGCGACCCACCGCACCGCTCATCGCGAAGATGAATCCCGCGATCATGACCACCAGCAGCAGGCTCACGGCCAGCTTCTTCGGTCGCAGCCGCGAGCGGCAGTAGCGGCGGAAAATCGGATTGTTCCAGCCCCTTCCGGTGACGGGACGGACGGAGGCATCGGCAGGTGCGGAGGGAGTCATGACAGGCGGTTGGATTCGGCTACTTCCACGAGGATGTCTTCAAACGAAGAACGCTTTTCTTCGAACGCCCGCATCCGCAATCCCTGCGCGACGAGGCCTTCGACGAGCCCGGCCTGATCCTCATCGGAGCCGTTGAAATCGAAAATCACCTGCGCTCCGGAGACCTTCAGGTGCTGGATGCCCGGTCGCGTGCCCAGCCACGCCGCGGCCTCCGCCTCCCGGTCGAGCAGCGTGACGGTCAGCGTCCGCTCCGTGCTGCCCAGTTGGTGCCGCACCTGGTCCACTGTGCCGGAAGCCAGCAGCGTCCCGCGGTTCATCACGCACAGGGAGGAGCACATCTCGGCCAGTTCGCTCAGGATATGCGAACTCACGAAGACCGTCGCCCCGGTCTTCGCCAGGCGCCGCAAGGCGTGCCGCAGATCACGCCGCGCCAGCGGGTCCAGCCCGCTCGCCGGCTCATCGAGGATCAGCACCCTCGGCCGGTGCAGCAGTGTCTTCGCCAGTACCACCCGCTGCGTTTGTCCACGCGAAAGCTCCTTGCACCACTTGTGCCGCTGGTCGGTCAGCGCGACCTCTTCCAGGCACTCGGCCACCCGCTCGCGGCGCTGCAGCTTCGTCCCCAGGCCATACGCGGCAGCGTGGAAATCCAGAAACTCCCAGACCTTCAGATCCGCCGGGACAGGCGCCAGATCGGGCATATAGCCGACGATCCGGCGCGCTCCCTCGCGATCCTCCTGGATGTCCACACCATCCAGAAACACCTCGCCGTAGGTCGGCTCCATCAGGGTGGTCAACACCCGGAAGGTGCTGGTCTTGCCGGCACCGTTCGGACCTACGAGGCCAAAAATCTCCCCTCTCGGCACCGCCAGGGTCAGGTCGTTGACCGCGACAAAGTCGCCGTAGTCCACCCGCAGGTCGCGGATATCGATCGCAGGAGGCGGGCTGTCCGGAATCGGAGAAGGGGCAACGGTCATGACGATGGGTTAGTGGTCGAGGGCGTCCCAGTTTTCCGGCAGGGACAGGCCGATCTCGTTCATTTGTTTCTGCGCTTCAGCGCGGCGGCGTTCGTGCTCCGCGTCATAGGCCGCGCGCTGCTCCGGCCGCAGCACCGCCAGTGCGGCAGCATCTCCCGCACCCAGACCGGCATCGATCTCCTCACCCGACCCTACCAGCTTCATCGAGGGATCATATTCGGACGAACCCCGTGCCATGATCCCGAAAACCTGGTCCTTCTGCGATTCGTCGAGCTGCACAATCCCATTCAGCCGCTCCATCCGCATGTCCGCCTCCTGCTCGACCCGCGAGGTCCGTTCGACCATTCGCTGGTTCTGAAAATCCGCCAGCTTGTCGCCGCTCAGCGTCTTGGCCATGAAGGCATCCAGCCCTTCGTCGGGACGCACGTTTCGCGAAGCCCTGGCAATATCCTCCAGTGTCGTGCCGTTGCTCCCGACCATGGCGCTCCAGTCCTTCGCGTCGCGTTCGGCCTTCTGCTTGAACCACTCCTTCAGCGACTCCTGCTGGGCCGGGGTAAGATTGTACTTTCGCGTCAGCTCCCCGGTCAGGCTGTCGACCTGCCTCCCGGCCTCGCGGATCCGGATTCGCTCGAACAACGGCGCCAGGTCCCGCAGCAGCGGCTGGAAGTTCCGGAACAGATCGTCCGGCGTCACCGGCCGGCCCTCGCGGATGTCCTGAGCCAGGCTTCTCAATCCGTCGCCCAGCGTCTGACCCGGCCGGCTCCTCTTGCCCGAGGCCTGCAGTGCCGCAATCTCGTTGCGCGCCTGTTTCAACTCGGACTCCAGCCTCACCACCCGCTGCTCCGGTGAGCCCTCCGCCCCCGGCAT
>JAQGPE010000030.1 GCA_028293225.1 Akkermansiaceae bacterium
GGTCTTCATCGGGCCCTCACCCGAACTGCTGGAAAACATGGGCGACAAGACCGCCGCCCGCCACTTGGCCGCGAAGTTCAACGTCCCCACCCTGCCCGGCACCGAGGAACCGATCGCCGATTTCGATGAAGCGCTGAAAACCGCTGAAGAGATCGGCTTCCCGCTGATCATCAAGGCGGCCTTCGGCGGTGGCGGCCGCGGCATGCGCGTGGTCGAAAAGCCCGAGCAGCTCGCCGGCCTGCTGGCCGAAGCGCAGAACGAGGCGCTCAACGCCTTCGGCAACGCCGCCGTTTTCCTGGAGCGCTACATTTCCCGCGCCAAGCACATCGAAGTCCAGATCCTCGGCGACAAGCACGGCAACGTGGTCCATCTCCACGAACGCGACTGCTCCGTGCAGCGCCGTTACCAGAAAGTCGTGGAAATCGCGCCATCGATCGAGCTCGACCCGGCGATCCGCAAGGCTCTTTGCGACGCCGCCGTGACGCTGGCCAAGGGCATCGGCTACGACAACGCCGGCACCGTCGAGTTCCTCTACGACATGGACCAGGGCGACTGGTTCTTCATCGAAATGAACCCGCGCATCCAGGTGGAGCACACCGTGACCGAGTGCGTCACCGGCATCGACCTGGTGCGCTCGCAGATCCTGATCGCAAAGGGCTACTCACTCCACAGCCCCGAGGTCGCGATCCCGGTGCAGGACGAGATCCCGTGCAACGGTTACGCCATCCAGTGCCGCATCACCACGGAGGATCCGGAAAAGAACTTCGCGCCGGACTACGGCCGGATCCTGAACTACCGCTCCGCCGCCGGTTTCGGCATCCGCCTCGACGCCGGTTCGGGCGACGCCGGCTCGGTGATCACCCCCTACTACGACTCGATGCTGGTGAAGCTCACCGCCATGGGCCGCAGCTTCGAGATCGCCTGCCAGCGCATGGACCGCGCCCTGCGCGAGTTCCGCATCCGCGGGGTCAAGACCAACATCCCTTTCCTGGAAAACGTCATCGCCGACGACACCTTCCGCAGCGGCCAGGCCCACACCAAGCTGATCGATACCAAGCCCTCGCTGCTGAAGTTTTCGCCGCGCCGCGACCGCGCGACCAAGATGCTGGCCTACCTGTCCGACATCACGGTCAACGGCAACGCCACCGCGAAAGGCTGGAAGCCGGAGGCGATCATCCCCTCCCCGCGCGTGCCGCACTTGAAAGGCCCGGTCGTGAAGGGCAGCCGCGAACTGCTCCTGGAGCTCGGCCCCGACGCCTTCGCCCAGCACGTGCGGAATGAAGAGCGCCTGCTGATCACGGATACCTCCATGCGCGACGCCCACCAGTCGCTGATCGCGACCCGCATGCGCACCCTCGACATGCTGCGCATCGCCGATGCCTATGCCGCCGGGGTGCCGCAACTGTTCTCGCTGGAAATGTGGGGCGGCGCGACCTTCGACACGGCCATGCGTTTCCTGAAGGAGTGTCCGTGGGACCGCCTGAAGCGCCTGCGCGAAAAGATCCCCGGCGTGCTCTTTCAAATGCTGTTCCGCGGCTCGAATGCGGTCGGCTACTCGAACTATCCCGACAACGTGGTGGCCGGTTTCGTGAAGCACGCCGCCGATTCCGGGATGGATGTGTTCCGCATCTTCGATTCCCTGAACTACCTGCCGAACATGCAGGTCGCCATGGAAGCGGTGCGCGATCACGGCAAGGCGCTTTGTGAGGCCGCCATCTGCTACACCGGCGACATCACCGATCCGAAGCGCGACAAGTTCTCGCTGAAATACTACGTCGCGAAAGCCAAGGAACTCGAAAAGATGGGCGCCCACATCCTGGCGATCAAGGACATGGCTGGCCTGTGCAAGCCGGACGCCGCGCGCAAGCTGGTCACTGCCCTGAAGCAGGAAATCGGCATCCCGCTGCACTTCCACACCCACGACACCTCGGGCATCGCCGCGGCCAGCGTGCTCGCCGCTGCCGATGCCGGCGTCGATATCGTCGACCTGGCGATTTCCTCGATGTCCGGCTCGACCTCGCAGCCGAACCTCAACTCCGTCTGCGCCGCCATCGCCGGCGGTCCGCGCGATCCGGGCCTGGACTCCGATGCCCTCGGCCAGCTGTCCGACTACTGGGAGGACGTGCTCAGTCAGTACAAACCCTTCGACACCGCCCCGCGCTCCGGCACCGCCGAGGTCTACGAGCACGAAATGCCCGGCGGCCAGTACACGAATCTGCGCGAGCAGGCCAATGCCATGGGCCTCGGCCACCGCTGGCGCGAAATCGCCCGCACCTATGCCGACGTGAACCTGCTCTTCGGCGACATCGTCAAGGTCACGCCATCCTCGAAAGTGGTCGGCGACATGGCCATGTTCCTGATCACCCGCGGCATCAAGGCCGCCGACGTGCCGAAGCTGAAGCCCGGCTCGATCGACTGGCCGGAAAGCGTCATCGACATGCTCGCCGGTGGACTCGGCCAGCCCGATGGCGGTTGGCCGCCGGCCGTCCAGTCGGTGGTGCTGGGCAACCGGATCCCGGAAACGGGTCGCCCGGGCGACCTCGCCGCGGCGGTGGACCTCGAAGCCACCCGCGCCCAACTGACGGCGAAACTCGGCGTCCCGGCCACCGACGACGATCTGTATTCCCACCTGATGTATCCACAGGTCTTCGCCGAGTTCCGGGACTTCCGCGCGAAGTACGACGATCTTAGTGGATTGGCGACGCCCGCTTTCTTCTACGGCCTGCAGGTCAGCGAAGAGGTGGAAGTCGAAATCGACCGCGGCAAGACCCTCTTCGTCAAACTCCTCTCGCTCGGCGAAGCCGACGCCGAAGGCCGCCGCACCCTGTTCTTCGAGCTCAACGGCATGCCGCGCGAAAGCGTGATTCTCGACCGCTCGCTGAGCTCGACCTCAAAGCCCCGCCGTGCGAAGGGTGATCCCGGCGACGCCACCCAGGTCTGCGCGCCGATGCCCGGCATGGTCACCGAGGTGGCCGTGTCCCCCGGCCAGGCGGTCAAGGCCGGCGACAAGCTGCTGGCGCTGGAAGCCATGAAAATGCTCACCACCGTCAGTGCCTCAGTCGATGGGGTGGTGAAGGAAATGCTGGTGAAAAAGGGCGACCAGGTGGACAGCGACGATCTGCTGGCGCGCCTCGCCTGAAGACTGAATTTCAGCGCGAAGTCCGGTATTCTGCGGCGCACGCCGACACTGGACTTCGCGAAAATCCCGCTGAATATGTGGGATCGAACCCCGTCTTAAAAGTATGACCACGCCACTTTTCTGGCTCCGCTCCTCGGCAGCGGCGGCTCTTATTCTGACCAGCACCTCCTGCTACTACGACACCTACGGCTCGGGCGGCTACTCGCCGGCCTACGGCGGTGGCGGAGGCGGATACTCGGGTGGAGGATACGCAGGCGGCGGCTACTCCGGCGGTGGAGGCTACGCCAGCGGCAGTTACGCCGGTGACGGCTACGTCGGTGGCGGCGGTTACAATGACGGCGGCTACGTCGATGCCAGCTTCGCCAGCGGCGGCACTTCCTTTGTCTACACCAGCAGCGACCAGTGGTTCTACGATCCGGTCGTCTTCTGCTACTACGACCGCTACCGCAGTTGCTACTACGACCCCTACCTGGGCGGCTACTATCCCCGCGGCTACTGCCCGCGCCCGATCTATGGAGCCCCCTACCCCGGCGGCTGGCGCCCGGGCCACGGCATCTGCCCGCCTCCCGGCGGTTTCCGCGACCGCTACCTGGCCAACTACCGCAACCGCGTCGATCTCCTGCGCGAGCGCAACTACTCCTGGGCGCGCTCGGTCCGGGAAAGAAACGACGGCAACGTCGCTGCCTGGCAAAACCGCCGCGCGCAGGTCGCTCAGAATTTCCAGAACAACCGCGCCAATCTCCAGGCCCGGAACCAGGCCAATTTCGCCGCCAACCAGAACCGCTTTCAACAGAACCAGCAGGCCAACCGGAACCGCTTCCAGCAAAGTCCCGGTGCCATTCAGGGCCGCCAGCAGGACTATCGTCAGCAGTTTCAGAATCGCCCTCAGTTCGGGAACCAGTCCGCCGCGGCCGTCATCCGTCAGGACCAGCTCCGCGAGCGGATCGCCGCCGGGCAGGCCGCGCAGGTTCGCGGGCCACAGTTCTCGACCCCGGGCCGCATCCAGCAGGGCCGTCCCCAGTTCAACCCGGGAATCCAGCCGCAAAGCCGTCCGCAATTCTCTCCGGGCCAGGGCAGGCCGCAGTTTGCTCCAGCCGTCAGCCGCCCTCAGTTCGCTCCTGCGGTGAACCGTCCGCAGATCCAGCCGCAAATTTCCCGTCCATCGGCCGCTCCGGCGCCGGTGGCGCGCCCTTCAGGTGGCGGTGGTGGGGGTGTTAGCCGCGGTCCGGGAGCCGGCCAGCGTGGCTACCAGCACTGATCGCCCCTGCCGGATACTTCAAAGCCCGTCGTGAGAACTCACGGCGGGCTTTTTCCTTGGGCAGAGACGGGCCTTACTTCTGCTCGATCACATGGCGGAAATAAATCCTGGGTCTCGTCAGGGTCGTGATCTGAAAATGGTGATGATTTCCGGCCCCGGTGTCAGGCATCGCATTCCAGTCGACCAGATCATCCGACCACTCCGCCTCGTAATCGAGGTCGGTGATCCCATCCGGCTGGTCGTAGTCAAACGAGATGATGTTTCCGGCGATGACGGCTTGCGGCAGGCTGGCGCTTGAATTGCTGCCCAAAGGATTCAGCGCGAAGGCGTATTCGACGCCATTGGTGATCCCGTCCTTGTCGCCGTCACCCGTGAATCCCCCGGTCAGACTGGGATAAAAAGTGCTGACCCAGTCTGCATAGCTCGCCGTGATGTGGATGGTCACCTGCTTCGCCGCCGTGTAGTCAAACCAATGGCTGCCGATCCCGGGCCGGATCCGGACCTGGAAGTTGGCTCCATCCGCGAGCGGGACCCCGGCCGTATCCGCATTCAGAGTGAACGAAGTGGCGTTCCCCGGCAGTTCGGTCACGTGCAATGAGCTTTGATCAAGCGTGTTGGAGACCGACACATCATCGATATAGAACCCGTAGGTGGTGGTCGGAGTGGTGTAAGAGCTGCTGCCGTATCGCGCGGCAAACCGGACCAGGATCGACTTTCCCGCGTAGGCGGCGAGATTCACATCCACGGGAGTCCACCCGGTTTCCGAGGCATTGAAATTCGGTATGCCATTGCGCTGCCACACCGCGGTCCAGGACGTGCCGCCGTCCTGTGAGATCTCCGCGGCCAGGATATTGGTCGGGGTGGTGATCTTCGCCATCTGATAGAAAAGCAAATGGGAGGTCGCCTGCGGGATGATGGCCCGCGAGATCGTGAAAAACTGATCGACGAACGCCGGGAACACCAGGTGGAACGATTTCGTTCCTGAGTGGGCCTGGGCCGTTTCCCTTAGTGCATAATTGCCGGTGGTGCCCGGGATCACCTGGGGTGGCGGAGTGTCCTCCGCACCTTCCGTCCACGCGCCTCCAGCACCCTGCTGGGAGACTTCGACCTGATACGCATCCGCGCCGGCAATCGGAGTGAATGTGAAAGGGGCTCCTTGTCCGGGAGCCGTCCCCGGCCCGCTCAGCGTCATGGCCTGCCCGAGATTGTCGGGATCGAAAAATGTCACCGTGTAGGCCTTGGTCGCCGGGACGGCGCTGGTGGTTCCAGTGATCCCCGTGACGGTCACGGTATACGCCGCTCCTTCCTCGGTCGTGACCCCGGTCGGAGTCCAGACCAGCGCGCTGTCGCCCGAACCGACGAAGTTATCGGAGATGATCTTGGTGGGGATGGTTGCGGTGCCCTTCTTCATCACCACCTTCGCGTTCGCAAAGTTCGCACCGGGGAATGAGATCGACCACCTGGCGGGGGCCAGTGATGCAGGACAGTAGCCCTCATTGGGAAAGCATGCGAAATCGGCCGGCATCTGCGTGGCATAGGGAGGGCCGGTCACCCACAGCGAGTTGGCCGGAGACTTGTCGTTATTGGCGGGGATGTCTCCCGTTCCCATCTGAACCGCAAATGAATAGAGCAGCCAGCGCCGGTGGGAAGTCGCCTCATTGCCGGTTTCTTCGTCCTGCATGTAGGCATCGATCGCTTCAGGGCCATAATTTCCCAGCGTCAGGTTCGAATTGGCGGCCGCTTCCGCCCCATCGGCGCTGTAGAATCTCCACGTTTTTGGCGGGCTGTGATCGAGCTTGTTGTTGGCCGACATCATCAGGGCCGCCTGCTGGGACTTCGCCGATTTCGTGGCGTCAAAGACCACGTTCGAAGGATAGCCGGACAGCGCCCGGTAGAAATTGATCCGGCGCAGCACATCGTCCTTGTAGGCCGCGGAGGTGGTGCCTGCGATCCCTGACGCCGAATTGCCCGTCCAGGCCATTCTTGCGGCCGAGCCTTCCGATGCGCGGTAATAGGTCTGAAAGAGCCTCAGCACCTCAAGCCGGCTGGACGGGTCGGCGGACATGCCGGTTGCTGGAGGCAATGGAGCGACCGCCCGCGTTTCGGCGCTGGCAGCCGCGCCTAACAGAATGGCGAATCCGGTAACATAAATGGAAGCTCCTCTTTTCACGAAATTATTAATGAATTGATAATACGCCGGAACAGAAAGGCAATCAACGTACTCACGGTGACGAATCGGCTATATCGTCCATAACCGACTGACTCAAGCAACTAACCGTCGATTCCCGAACGTTGTCTGCGCCTCTGTCTGCGCCCAAACCACGCAGCGATTTCCGCACCAATGAGAAACGCCTGAACGGAAAAAAACAACCAGAAGAAGAAGATCAGTAGGGTAATCCCGCTTCCCACGAAAGATGCCCAGAAAGAATACTTCAGGAAGTGGTCGAGGATGCTCTTCAGCGAGCCGACAATCACAGCCCCAAAGGCAGCTCCGATCATGGCATGGCCCCAGTTCGGCCGGTGCCGGGGCAGCAGCTTCAGAACTACGAAAAATGCGAGCGTGAGCAGGAGGTAGGTGGAGAGCCAGCGGTATCCCTGCAGCAGATCGTAGCTGATAAACCAGTCCGAAGACACATGGGCCTGCACATAGGAGGCCAGGCCCTCCATCGCCGTGCCGGCCACCAGAAGCACTCCAAACATCAGGAGCAGCGAAGCGCACAGCGCCCGGGACACCATGCGTCCGAACCATGACCGCGGCGGCTCCTGCAGCCCGCCGCCGTTCACCTGATTCAGGGACTCGCGCAGCTTCGAGAGCACGTGGGAGCCGGAATAAAGCAGCATGACCATCGCCGTACAAAATGCCAGCGGCTGGGTCTTCGGCGCGATCCGGGAACTCTTCAAAATGCCGTCGATGAGCTTTGAGGCTTCATCGCCGATCACCGCGGTGAGCTGCTTGTCCAACTCCCCGTGGGCGGCCTTTTCTCCGAAGACCAGGCTCGCCAGGGTCACCCCGAACAGCAGCAACGGCACCAGAGAGATGAGACTGTAAAATGACAGCGCGGCCGCATTGTCAGTGTGACGATGCGCCGTCCATCTCCGGATCACCCGGCGGCACCATATCGAGAAAGGGAATCTGCTCATGCAGCGGGCTGAGTCTAACATCCAAACACACGGGGAAAAGAGGTCATTTTCCGTGCAGTTTGCACCGCGGAAGCGGAACCGCACGGGAAGGCGGAAACCTTCTGATCCATGCGGCAGTAGGGATTGCCTGACAAACATCGTCCACCGGCGGCAGGGCACGCGTTCTGCGAAAGAGGATCCACTATGGATAACGTCGCAAACACCGGAACCAACAAAATCCTCCTCGTCATC
>JAQGPE010000039.1 GCA_028293225.1 Akkermansiaceae bacterium
CGCCCTCGACGAACCCACCGAGACGGTCACCCTCACCGTCCAGCCCGGCGCCGGCTACGCCCTCGGCTCCACCACCAGCGGCACGGTTTCCATCCTCAATCACAACCCCGGCGGCGGCCCTTCGCCAAAGGAAGCCGCCCGCTTCCTGCTCCAGTCCGCCTTCGGCCCCGACCAGGACTCGCCGGACGATCCCGACCAGATCCCGCAGAATGTCCAGGAGGTGATGGCCAAGGGCATCGGCCCCTGGCTCGACGAGCAACTCGCCCGCCCGGTCGGCACGCTGACCCCGATGATGCAGTGGCAGAAGGAGCAGCCCGAGGAGGCCGAAATCTACAACGACCGCAAGATGAACGCCTGGTGGGGCCGCGCCATGGGCCTGCCCAAGCTCCGCCCCGACGCCACCACCACCCAGCTTCCCGATCCACTCCGCCAGCGCGCCGGCTTCGCCCTCAGCCAGATCTACGTGATCAGCGACCGCATGGAGCGCCTGGCCACCGAGCCGGAGGCGATGGCCCATTTTTACGATACCCTGCTGAAGGACAGCTTCGGCAGCTACGAGACCCTCCTCCGCGACGTGACCCTGCACCCCTGCATGGGCATCTACCTCAGCGACCTCGGCAACAAGAAGTCCGACCCCGTCAACCACACCTTTCCGGACGAGAACTACGCCCGCGAGGTGATGCAACTCTTCAGCATCGGCCTGTGGATGCTGAATCCCGACGGCACCCGCGTCCTCGACACCCACGGCGACCCGATCCCGACCTACACCAATGCCGACATCACCCAGTTCGCCCGCGTCTTCACCGGCCTCTCCTACGGCGCCCTGACCACCGATGAACCGTTGGTTTTCGGCGCCTACAACGGCGACTTCACCGTCCCCATGGCCGGCTGGGATGACCAGCACGACCTCGGCTCGAAGACCCTGCTGGGTGTGGTCACTCCGGCGCGCGACCTTGACGAAAGTCACCCAGGCAGCGCGACCCTGGCCGACGTGAATGCCGCCGTTGGCATCCTCGCCAACCACCCCAATGTCGGCCCCTTCATCGGCCGTCAGCTCATCCAGCGCCTGGTCACTTCCAATCCCTCACCCGCCTACATCGGCCGCGTTTCCGCCGCTTTCAATGCCGCTCCTCGCGGCGATCTAGGCCGCACCATCAAGGCCATTCTCATGGACCCCGAGGCCCGCGATCCGGCCAAGATCAGCGATCCAACCTTCGGCAAACTCCGCGAGCCGTTCCTGAAGGTCGTCAATGTCGCCCGCGCCTTCAATGCCTACACGGACGTCGGCTGGTATTACCTCGATGCCTTCGACATCGACCACCTGGAGGAGCCGTTCAACGCCCCCAGCGTCTTCAATTTCTACCTGCCCGCCTACTCGCCGCCCGGTGCCCTGGCCCAGGCCGGCTTGGTGGCCCCGGAAATGCAGCTCATCAACGCCTCCTCCGCCGTCACCGCGCCCAACTACTACTGGGACCATCTTCTCGACGGCCTGCACCGCTGGGGCGTCGCCGACCCAACGCGCAATACCAAGCTGAACATCACCCAGGAGATGCTGCTGAATGTCCCGCCGGAAGCCGTGGACGATCCCGAGTCCTCCATCGAACCGCTCGATCCCGACCCACTCATCCGCCGCCTCGATCTCGCCCTGACCGGCGGCACGCTCACCCCGCGGAGCTTCCAGATTATTCACGAAGCCCTCGCCCGCATCGGTCCCGGCAGCGCCTACGACTGGCCGCGCTCACGGCTGAAGCTCGCCATTTACCTCATCGTCTGCAGCCCGGAGTTCGCCGTCCAACACTGACCGCCATGAGCCCTTTCCAGCAATCCCGCCGCCGTTTCCTCCGCCAGGCAGGCTGCACCGGCATGAGCTCCGTGCCGGTGCTCAACACGCTCCTCAATCTGCGCCTCGCCAGCGCCGTCGCCAATGCCGCACCACCGGTGGCAGGGGAGTATCGCGCGCTGGTCTGCCTGTTCCTCAGCGGCGGCAATGACAGCTTCAATCTGCTCTCGCCCTACAGTGGCCCTTCGCCCACCGGCGCCGATGCCCGCGCCGAATATGAGCAGAGCCGCGGCGACCTGGCCCTCGATCTGGACACCCTGCACCAGATCCATCCGCTCAATACCCCCGGCCGGACTTTTGGCGTCCATCCCGCCATGCCAAACCTGGCCGCCCGCTTCGAAGCCGGCCACGCCGCCTTCGTCGCCAATGTCGGCACCCTGATCGAGCGCGTCTCGAATCGCCAGGAAGTCGACCTCGCCTCCAAGCATCTGCCGCTCGGTCTCTACTCGCACTCCGATCAAATCGAGCAGTGGCAGACCAGCGTCCCGCACAGCCGTACCGGCATCGGCTGGGGCGGCCGGATGATGGACCTGATCAAGGACATTAACCCGAACCCGATCGTCTCGATGAACATCTCGATGGACGGCAGCAATGTCTTCCAGAGCGGCGTCACCGGCGCCGAGTACGCGGTGAATCCCGGCAATGATCAGGAGCCGGAGGGCGGCGCCGTCCCCCTGCGCGGCTACGCTTCCGGCTACGTCGCCGATGATGGCTTGACCAATGCCACCAGCACGGCGGTCGATCGCATGCTGGCCCAGCAATACTCGAATCTCCTCCAGAGCACCTACCAGCAGAAGCGCCGCGACGCCCAGGATGCCTACGCGATTTACGCCTCCGCCACCTCCGGCGATTTGCCGGGAGGCATCGTGTTCCCGAACACTTCGCTTGGCCGCCAGCTTCACCAGGTCGCCAAGGCGCTGATGGGCCGCAATGGTCTCGGCGCCCTGCGTCAGACCTTCTTCGTCAATCGCGGCGGCTGGGACCACCACAGCGACACGATTGCCCTCCAGCAGGTGATGCTGACGGAGGTGGACGACGCCATCGGCGCGTTCTGGGCTCAGCTCGAAGCGCTGGGTATCGCGGATCAAGTCACCCTCTTCACCGGCTCCGATTTCGGCCGCACTCTCACCAGCAACGACCGCGGCTCCGACCACGCCTGGGGCGGCAACCACTTCATCATGGGCGGCAGCATCGCGGGGAAAAAGATCTACGGCACCTACCCTGGCCTGGCCGTGAACCCCGACAGCGGTGCCGAAGTCAACGCCATCGACACCGGCCGCGGCCGCCTGATTCCCACCACCAGTTGCGATGAGTACTTCGCCGAACTGGCCCTCTGGCTCGGCGTCCCGCCTTCCAGCCTCAACCTGGTCCTGCCGAACATCGGCAACTTCTTCAGCCCATCGGCCACCGGGCCGCTCGGCTTCTTCAGCTAAGCCTTTCTCACCGGGTTCCGGCGCCGGAACCAGATGACAAACCCGCTGACCGCAAGGACACCCGGAGCCAGGGCCAGCACCGACCAGAGGATTTTGACCGGCAGGCCGCCGAAGTTGCCGTAGTGGAGCGGGGTGAAAGCATCGGTAACCCGTTCCCACAGCTTCGCCTTTCGGATGTCGGTCGCGGAAATCAAAGCCCCGGTCTGTGGGTCGAAAAGCGCGGAACTGCTGGCAGGGGAGCTGAACCAGCCAGCGTCCGGGACGTGACCCCACAGGGAAATTTCCTGCTCCGCGCCGTCGGGAGCATAGACCCAGATGGCCCGGAAGCCGGGCATCTTTTCGGCCGCGGTCTGCTCAAGCGCATCGAACGACACCGACGAATCAACCACCGCGGGAATGGCGGGCTCAGGCTTGCTGCTGTCGCTGCCCAGACCATCGGAGGCAACATGGGCGAGGTTCCAGTAAGCTCCGGTAAATCCCAGGAGGAGATTGAAAACGACACTGCTGATTCCGACCATTTTATGCAGATCAGAGAAGAAGATCCGCGCACTGCGGCCCCATCTCAGCCGGAAGAAGTTCTTCCAGAAACCGCGATACAGCCAGATCCCGCTCACGCCCAGCAGGCACAGCATGACGGCCAGGATGCCGGTGACCAGCATGCCGGGATGTCCCGCCAGCCACGTGTAGTGGATCTCCAGCAGCAGGCTGGTGAAGGTCTGGCGATCAGTCATCGGACCGCTCAGGGCGGCACCGGTGTAAGGATTCAGCGTCGCGCCCAGATACTCGCGGCTGCCGGGCTTCTTCAGATAGACCAAATCCGCCAGCCGTGGGTCGCGGCGCGAGCCGATCCCGACGATGCGGTAGCCGGGCCACGCGGCTGTGGCGGCCTGATAGAGCCGGTCCCACGACAGCCGGCCTTGCGGAGTGGGCTCCACCCGCATGATCCGCGCATCGACCAGGCCATCGACCTCGTCGCGGAAGACCAGCACGCTGCCGGTCAGGCCGATGACGACCAGCCCCAGCCCGGCGATCAGGCCGAGCCAGGAGTGGAGCTTCCAGATCTGCTTCGTCATCAGAGAGGGTCACCAATGGTAAGCCACCGACATGTTCACCGAGTTGCCGGCGGTCTTGTTGTACTGGTAGTCGGTGTTGATCCATTCGACCTCGTCGAAGAGGTTGTTCACGTTGACGGCGTAGGTCCAGGGACCCTTCACATAGCGGGCGGCCAGATCGATCACGGCGTAGTCGTCGTTCTTCGCCGTGTTGGAGTTGGAAGAGTAGCTGGTGCCGACGTAGCGGACGCCGCCACCGAGGATCAGGCCTTTCAGCGCGCCTTCGTGGAAGGTGTAGTTGAGCCAGGCCGAGGCGGATTTCTCTGGCGTCAGGCCGGGAGTATTCCCCTGGTCGCCGTCCTGGCTGCGGATGATTTCCACATGGTCGTAGCTGGCGTTCAGCAGGAAATCGAGATTGTCCGTCAGGGCCACATTGCCTTCGAACTCGATGCCCCGCGTGCGCCATTCGCCGGATGCCTTCATGAAGGCGGTGTTGGCCTGGTCGGTGGTGAGGACGTTCGTCTGCGTCAGGT
>JAQGPE010000040.1 GCA_028293225.1 Akkermansiaceae bacterium
TAGCGAGGACGAAGACGCCGGCGGCAATCAACGGGATTGGGAGTTTCATGGGTTTGGGGGTTGGAGTGGGTTTCCATTGGAGGCGGAAGGCGACCGTCCGTCGTGGGACCGGATGCACCTCCTCCAAATAAGAAGGACGAGTTCCCCGCCTGGAACCCGACACGCGATTTCCACAAATGTGGGAATCCTCCCCCCGCGGATCCGGTTCAGTCACTTTTCCCGCCCAACATTTTTTCCGCCTCCCTGAGGAGAATCAGCACCGCGCCCTGATTATACCAGAGGGTGCCGTCTGAGTTGACGACCTGGAACGGCCCTTCCATCCATTCGTCCACCTCTTTCCGCGAAGCCGCCAGCGAGGTGCGGGCCGCTCCGGAGCGGCCTTGTTTCAGGTCGATCATGGCGAGAATCAGTTGGTTCGAAACCGTGCGCGGAGCGCTGTTGGAAGCCTCGGCAAGACTGCGGCTCGCCCAATCCGCGGCGGCTTCCAGACGGCCCTGGCGGTAAGCCATCAGGGCAAGTGAAAACTGCCGCCAGGCCACCATGTGCGGACGCTGTTCCGGGTGGTCCCCGCCAAGCGAAGTCTCAAGGACCGTGACCAGCGGCATCACCTTTTCCAGAGTCTCCGGGTCAGCGGGCTGCAGCAGCGTGGCCTTGATGACCTGCTCCGCCACGATCGGGTTGGCCGAGTTGGCGAAGCGGCTGATGGTCAGGCTCCGGAGTTCATCGAACTGGCCAGGCTCGCCCCACTCGCTGACGGCCGTCATCGCGGACAGGCAGTCGAAGGAGATATGCTCCGAGTCGGTCATGTCCACGCTGGTGAGCACATGGCCCAGTGAGTCGAAACGCTTCGCGGCCGTTTTCCAGCGCTCCTGCGACAGGTTCCAGTTGGCTACCATCATGAAGGTATTGGCCGCTTCCAGAGAGCGCGGAACCCGTTCCGTGGGCAGGCCGTCCAGCAGCCTGTCCGCCTGTTCGGCATCCTGGTATTTCAGGAGCACGGCGGCTTTTGCGACCAGGTCCACCGCTTTGGCGTCCTCGCGCAGGCGGACTTCATTGGCGGTCGCCTGCTCGGCCAGAACCCGCAGTCTGGCCTGTTCGTGGCGGGCCTCGCGCTCTTCGAAAAACAACCAGGTCGAAACCCCGAGGCCGCTGAGCAGGCCGAACAGGGCGATGCCCGCGGCGGCGAAGGTGACCCGGTTGCGCCGGACCAGCTTGGTGAGCAGATAGCCGCGGCTGGGAGGCCGGGCGAGTACGGGTTCTTCACGCAGGTAGCGCTGCACATCCATCGCCAGACCGTTGGCGGTTTCATAGCGGCGCTGGCGTTCCCTTTCGACCGCCTTCATCACGATCCAGTCGAGATCCCCGGCTAGCAGGGACGGCAGGCGCTGCGGATCGACAGCACGTTCGTCCGCGATTTGCCTCAGTTCTTCAGGGGAAAGGTCCCTCAGCCCGGCCGAGGGCACCCCGGTCTTGCCTTCCCGCAGGAAGCTGCGGATTTCCTCCACGCCCCGGTCGTTGAAATTCTCGAACCGCAACGGCGGACTGCCGGTGAGCAATTCGCACAGCAGGGCTCCCAGGCTGTAAATGTCGCTGCGGGTGTCGATGTCCACGCCCCCCTCCGCCTGCTCCGGGCTCATGTAGGCAGGCGTGCCGATGAGCTGGCCGGCCTTGGTCGCGGTTTCGTATTCGCCCAGTCCGCCCGCGGTGGCCTTGGCGATGCCGAAGTCGATCACCTTGGGCTCCACCCGCCCGTCGTGCTCGCGCACCAGGACGTTGGACGGCTTGATGTCGCGATGGATCACGCCCTTCTGGTGGGCGTGCTGAATGGCCTCGCAAACGAGCGCGAACAGCTCAAGCCGCGGGCGCAGGCCGAGACGATGGCGGGCGCAGAAATCGGTGATCTTTTCACCGTCCACCAGTTCCATCACGAAGTACGGCCGGCCCGAGGCGGTGGCGCCGGCGTCCAGCACCCGCGCGATGTTCGGGTGGTCCATCAGCGCCAGCGCCTCACGTTCCAGATTGAAGCGGGAAATCACGTTCTCGGTATCCATGCCGAGCCGGATGATTTTCAGCGCGACCTTCCGTTTCACCGGCTCCAGTTGCTCAGCCAGGTAGACGACGCCACACCCGCCGGAACCCAGACGGTCGATCAGGCGATAGGGACCGATGCGGGCGCCGAGGCCGCCTTCCCCGCCCTCTTCGTCCGCAGACGCCGCGCCTTTCCCCACCTCCGGCTGGAGTTCGAAGAAATTCTCCGCATCCCGCCGGATCTCCAGCAGTTCTTCCAGCCGCCTCAGCCGGGCCTCGTCGCCGTGACAGGCAAACTCGAGAAAGGCCCGGCGTTCCGCCACTTCGCCGAAGTTCAATGCCGCCGTGAAGAGCAGCTTGTCGATGGGCGCGGTCATCGCACGCTTTCCTCGCGGATCATCTGATACAGCCGCGCCTTCGCGTAGGCCCAGTGGCGCTCCACCGTGCGCTCCGCCGTGCCATCCATGGCCGCGATCTCTTTATTCGTGAGACCACCGAAGAACTTGAGAGAAATGACCCGCGCGCTATCGGGGTCTTCCTGCTCCAGGCGGCTCATCATTTCATCGACGAGCAGCACCCGCTCGTCGAGCGTGGTGTCCGCCACGTCGAGGCCGTGAACGTGGATGTCGAGCATCTCGGAATTCTCTCCGCGCTTCAGGCTCGCTTTGGCCCGGGCCCGATCCACCAGGATGTGGCGCATCGCCTGCGCCGCGGCGCGGAAGAAATGGGCGCGGTCGCTCCACGAGCGGTCTTCGTCGCCGGAAATCTTGAGCCACGCCTCGTGAACCAGGGCGGTGGCCTGCAGGGTCTCGCCCTTCGCCGCGCCGGACATGCGCCTTTTGGCCAGGCTCCGGAGTTCGTCGTACACCAGCGGCAGAAGCTCCGCGGAAATGAGGCTGTCATTCCCGCTGGCCGATTGCAAAATTCTGGTGAGCTCCTTCAAACCGGCGAAATTTGTGGCCGGTCAGGAAATTTGTCGATGGAGGAATGGGTAAGCGTTCCGATGAACCGCCCGGCGGCTATGCTTTCACGGCGGCAACCGCAGGCACCGGAGCCGGGCCATAAGAGCGCCTGCGCCGGAGCAGCCATTCGGCGCCGGTGATGGCGAGCAGGGGAATCAGGATCCACCAACGGTCCCAGACGGAAGCCGAGCCCTTCCAGACCGTGGGCATGGAGCGCGCGGCGATCTCTTTCAGGACATCGCCCGCGTTGTCATCGGTCAGGACCTTGCCGCCGGTGATCCTGGCTACTTGCGCCATGAGCTCGGGGCGGACCGCCACCGCCACCGCTTCGTCACTGCCGGAGCGGACCTCCAGGCCGGCCTTGGTCGAGACGGACACGCCCTCGGCATTCGCGTATTTCGCTTCGAAACGCAGTTCGCCGGGATTGCGGGCGATGAAGGAGGCTTCCCAGGCTTTCTTGCCCGCGTCCCAGCGCAGCGGCAGAGGGGCCTCCGCGTTATCACCTTCCTTCAGGGTCATCGTCAGGCCCGCGAGATCGCCGGACGATGGGGAAGCGATCGTGAGATTGACGGTATCACCGACGGTGACGGGGGTCTCCGGAATGCCGATCACGGCTCCCCCGCCCTTGCGCGCGATGCGGTCGGCGGCGAGCCAGCGGATCGTGTTGTTCCAGAACTTCTGGTAGTACTTCGAATCCCGGCCGGTCGGGCCCCAGATCTTTTCAAAGGAAGCGCCCCAGCTCTCGGTGGTATCCGACATGAAGGCCATCGTGCGGCCTTTGCCGATCTGCTGCACCGCGAAGAGGATCGAGCCGTTGTCGTGGGCGTAGCTCGAAATCGTGGTGGCGAGCACGTGGGCGCCCGGCTTGGCGCGCTTGGCGCCATTCGCTCCGTAGAAGCCGGGGAAATAGCGGGTCCAGGCGGCCTCGGTCTCGGCGGCGTCCTTGCCGACCTGCATGATCGGGTGGTTCTTCCCGGCCTCGGTGACCTTCGGCTTGAAGGACGAAGACAGGAAACTGAGGTCATCGCCAATCTCCACCGGCATCAGCTTGTCGATGACCGTCTTTTCATAGCCGCCGGATCCGAATGACGCGTGGCCGCCGACCATGACGAATCCCCCGCCTCGCTTCTCCACGAAGTCGACCGTAGCCTTGAGCTGGGCGTCGGTGAAGAGCTCCTTTTCGATGTCGCTGTTGATGATGACGTCGTATTGCAGCAGGCCTTCGAGGGTCTTGGGATAGCCGTGGATCGAGTTGCGGATGCCGGAAATTTCGCGGCCCGCCTGATCCACCATGCTCTTCTGCTTTCCTCCAAAGATCGAACCGCCACCCATGTCGTCCACCAGGGAATCCATGCAGTCGATTTCCATTTCGGCATCGGCCTCGATCGCCTCGCGAAGGTATTTGATTTCGTAGGGAGCGCTGCCTTCCATGTACATCACACGGATCGGCTCGCGCTTCAGATCGCAGGCGAGACGGGTGTGGTTGTTGTCGAGAAAGGTCTCGCCCCCGGTCTGCGACAGCTCCAGATCGTAGAACTGCAGGCCGCGATACGGAGAGTTGAAGTCAATGGACAATGTCTGCCGTTTGCCGGTCAGATGGACCTGCTGCTGGAGGAGCGTCTGATTGTCAAAGCGAACAGTTAGAGTGGTATCCTTGCCCGCGCAGCCGGGAGCATCGACTGCCAGATCCAAGTGCAACAGCGCCTGGGACGGGCTCGGCTGCTTCAGCGCGGCGGAGGCGATGCGCAGATCGGCAGGCTGCTCGGAACTGCCGACGAGCCAAGGATAGACCGGCACGCGCGCTTCACGATAGAGCTTGGCCGCGGCCAGCATCTGGCCTTCGTCGCTGACGGCGCCATCGGAAAGCAGGATCACCCCATCGAGCGGTTGCTGGTTCTGGCGCTCCAGCATTTCGCTCATTCCCTTGCCCAGCGCACTGCGCGTATCGGCGGGCGCGACGTTGGCCGGATCTCCCTGCGTCAGGCTGGTGCCGGCGAAAGCGACCTGCATGCGGTCGGTGCCACCCCAGACCGGTTCGATCTCGCGGGTCAGGTGCGAGCGGGCCGCCTCAAAGCGGGTCTGGCCATTCGGCGCGTCCTTCACCGCCATGCTGGCCGACTTGTCGAGCAGCACCCCGAGCATCGGTTTCTCCAGCGACTGCCGGGTCGTGGGCTGCCGGAAATCGAGGATGAAGGCCAGCAGCAGACCCGCGACCGCGACACGGGCCAGCCACAGGAGCAAGCGCAGTTGCCGTGGCATGGAGGACTGCGCGCGGACGACGAACAGCCAGCCGCTGACGAGCGCCACGATCACGAAGGCCGCGACCGCCCATGGCAGCCATCCTACCGCGAAATAAGTCATCGAATTCATCGGAACAGCCTTGAGGGGGAAATTATTGATCATACGACAGGCGCCGTGAGTACTGCTGGATCAGGCCCTGGTAGACGGGCGGCGCTTCCTCGGCGCTGGCGGCGGGATCGACCTTGCCGCTGAGCAGCGACTCGGTGATGACGCGGGCTTTCGTGATGGCCTTGGCGGACTCGAAACCAGGCCGGAATTTCTTTCCGGTCAGACTGTTCGCGCTGCCGGCGGCCTGACCCTGGAGCTTGGCAGCCAGATCCATCTGAGCGGCAGCAGCGGCGGGATCGACTCCATTGGCGCCCTTCTTCAGGCGGGCGATCTCATCGCGGATGCGTTGGGATTCCGATTGAGCGGCGAGCTGTTCGCGCTGGGCTTCCGCGCGTTCCTCGTCGCTCAGGCCGCCTTCACCCTGCCCCTCGCCCTCGCCACCCTGGCCTTTGCCGCTTCCTTTCCCTTCGCCTTCACCCTTGCCCTCTCCCTCTTTCGCAAGCCCGTCCTTGCCGTCCTTGCCGTCCTTCTCGAGCTTCGCATTGAGCTCGTCCTGCTTGGCCTGGGCTTCGGCGAGTTCGGCCAGGGCCTTCTTGATCTTCTCCTCTTCGCTGGCCGGGTCGTCCTGAGCGGACTCTTTCTCATCCAGGGAATAGCTGATCTTCGCCTCGCCTTCGCTTGGAGGCTTCTGCTTCATCATGCGGGCGGCGAGAGCCAGTGCTGAAACGACGCGGGCTTCCTGGTCGACAGCTTTCACATAGCCGCCGCCGGTCTGCTTGCCGATCGCGCCGAGCAACTTGGCGGCAGCAACCCCTTCCCGCTGCGCCTGCCGGAGCTGCGCGCCAACCAACATGTCATCGCCCTCGACCGCCTCGGCCATGTCGATCATATTCTGGTTGTTGGCGGTCTGGCGCTGGGTCAGGTCCTCCGGCGTCGTCGAACTGCGGCCAAGCGACAGCATCAGCGTGTCGCGGTAGATCTTCTTCTCGATCGCCAGCGGGTTGATTTTCTTTTCCGCCGAGCCCCCTCCGCCGCCGCCGCCACCGGCGTTCGGATCGTCCGGCACCTCGATCATCAGCGGCTCGGCACTGCCGATGCCCGGACCGTCCAGGGTGTTGTTATCGACCGCCTGGGCAATCACCACGATGACATCGTGGGGCGCCGCCTTCAATGAACTGAGCGGGATCTCGACCTCGCTGTCGTGGCTCAGCTCGTTCGGCTTCACCGGGATCGCGACCTTGCGCTGATCCGGATCGCCGACGCGATAATAGAGCACCCGCATGCCCGCGAGGCCCACATCGTCGCGGGCGTTGATCTTCATCTTGAAGCTGTCGGTGGGCGATTTCAGCTCCTTCTCATTGTGGGCCAGAATATCGACCACCGGCGGCTTGTCGGGCAGGACCAGGATCTGCTGGGACTCACCGATCGGGCGGAAGACGCCATCCTCTTCCGCGACCTCGAGGTGATAGCCCATCGAGCGCGGCAGCACGCCCAGCTTGGCCTTCCAGGCCAGCGGCTGGTCCTTGCTGTTGGAAAGGTTGATCGGGACCGGTTCATGATCGACGACGATGCGGACCTTGCTGGCCGGTTTGTCGAAATTCACCACATAGACCGTGCTACTGGCGCGCAGGATCGAGAAACTCGGCTGGGTCTCGGTGCGAACCTTGGACCCCGCGTAGTCCGGAGGCGTGACCTGATGCGCGTAGCTGGCCGGCAGCGGCAAATTCCGAAGTACGACGGTCACCGGAGATGAAACGCCGTCCGGAGCGCAGCGGGCCGTCAATGTGATCGAGGACGAGACCCCCTTCTCAAAAATATACAGATAGCTGCCATCGGCGGCCACCGGCACCGTCAAAGGCGGCGCTCCGTTTTGCTCAAGCGTCAGGAACGGCGGAATCCGGCCATGAACAACGCCCTTCACCCGGAATTCCTCTCCTGCCAGCGGCGGCTGCTCAGGCCCCGTGAGCGTGAGGGTCGTGTAGGGCAGATCCTGCCAGGGCATCAGCACCCGGCGGAAAGGCAGATCTCCCTTTCCTGAAAATAGAACAGCCGCGGAGGCAGCCACCGCCAGGGTCCCGCCAACCTGCCACCACTTCGGCCACGGGTGCTTCGGCGTGGAAGCCAGAGCCAGCTTCGCCGCCTCCTCATGCAGGCGGCCGAGCAGCGCCTGCTCCTCCGGGCTGCCGCCGGTGGTCTTGGTAAGAGCCAGCGAGGTCGAGACCGCATAGCCATCCTTCATCCCGGCATGTTCATCCAGAATGCGGGCGATCTCCTGGTCACCGGGCGAATGCAGAGCCCGGCCCGCGGTGATCAGCAGGCGCAGGGCCGCCAGGGCGATGAGCCCCCAGATCACCCAGCGCCATTCGCGGGCGAGCACCTGCGAGCTGTCCATGGCCACCCCGGCGACCAGAGGGGCCAACAAGAGGAGCAGACCGACCGCCAGCCATTTCACAAATGACGAGGTCCGGCGCAGCCTGCGTTGACGGGCGATTTTTTGGACAACGGCTTTCATGGTTTGCCTCGGTAGGTGGCGATGACGGGTTCGGTGACGAGCAGGAGTGCGGCCAGAAAAAGGCAGATGCGCCAGGCCGTGCCGCCTTGCTCCTCGCGATCCCAGCGCACCACGGGGTCGCCGGATTGCTGGCGCAGGGACTCAAGGCGCTGGAGGGCGACGGGCTGGCTGAAGGATTCCAGCACCGACTCGGACGGTGGGAAATTGATCGCGATCCTGCCGATCGGGGTGCCGTCCTCGAGTTGGAGATCCTCGATCCCCGGGCGATCGAAGCGGACCCCGCTGACGAGCCCATCCGAGTTCACCGGGAGCAGTTTACCATGGGCTTTCAGGGACCGGCCGGCATACGAGGCTCCCAGCTTCAAAGGAAAAACCTCTCCCGCCAGAACCGGTTCGTGATCGAAGCGCAGCGTGCCGTCGTCCAGCGCCCGGGCGGCCAGAAGGTGCATGGCCGGGATGAAGAGCGGCGCCGAAGCGGCCCAGTCCCCCCACGAACGGTCGGCGGAGGTATTGACGAAATAGACCCGGCCCTTGCCCTGATGGTGCTCGGTGACAAAGGGCACGCCGTCGGCATAGCTGACCAGTGCGGTGGTGTCTCCCGCCAGCGTGAGGGCATGCCGCAGGCGCAGGGGCGCGCGCGCCATCTGGAGCTGCGAGGCGGGATCGAGCGGCGCCCACAGGCCGTCGTCCCCGGCTTCATCCAGAGCCGGGCTGGGGCATGGCTGCTTGCCGGCACCGATGACAACTCCAGCGGAAGCTTTGAACGAAACCGGATCCAATCCGGGGCCGCCGAAATAGATCACCGCACCGCCATTTTCCAGCACCCGGCCGATCACGGACCCCAGAGCATCGGGCAGCTTGCCGGTGACCGGCACGATCAGCAGTTGAGGTCCTTTCTCCGCCAGCATCTTCTTCGCGCCGGCAGCCAGATCGGCGCTCGAAAGCAGCTTCGGCCGGTAGCGGGAGACGGGCGAGGCCTCTTCACCCTCCTCGGCAGGCTGCAAAGCACGGCGGATGTAGTAGGAAGCCTGCTCGTAGACGTGCGATGCCCCGTCGCTGTCCGGCGGCAATTCGCCCTGCGGCTCCCACAGCCACACCGGGATCGGCTCCTGGCCGCGGAAGGCATCGTAGGCCGTGTTGTCGATCGCGATGGCATCGTCGTCCTTCGATTCGAGCGTCCGGGCCAGCCACTGGTCATTCTTGCCCGCATGGCTCATGCGCGCGGCGCCTTCGCCGGAGGCGACGGTGAGCTCGGTCGATTTGCCGTCCTGGACCAGGCTGAGTTTGCCGCCGGAGCCGTCGTTAAAGGAATAGACGCTCTGCGAGGACAGGCCGGCTTTGGCCGGAGTGACGGCCACGCCGCGGTTGGCGCTGTGGACTTCGCCAACCTTCACCAGGTCCATTTCGATCCCGGCGGGGACGCCGACCTCGTCGATGCCGCTGAAGGCGCTCTGCTGGAAATCGCTGAAGAGGTGGATGGCCTTCGGGTGGTCGTCCGGCATTTCACCGAGCAGGCGCTTGGCATCGCGGAGCGCGATCGAGAGACGGTTGGCGCCATAGCCGGGAGTGAGAGCTTTCACCTGCTCAAGGGCCTGGGCGGGCGACTTCCACTCCGGGGTGGTTCCATCGGAAGGTGAAAGGACCACCGCCACACGGGACGAGGCGTTCAGCTTTTGGAGAGATTGCAGCAGCTTTTCATGGGCGAGATTCCAACAGGTGGAGTCGCCGCTTTTCGCCTGCATGCTGCCTGAGACATCCACGACGAAGACTTCATATTTCCGCGAGGCGGCGGCCGGCATGCCAGGAATCAGCAGGCGCCCGAAGGCCAGGGCGAACAGCAGGAAGATCAGGGCGCGCAGCAACAACAATGGCAGGTCAACGATGCGCCGCGGACGCCGCGAGGTCTGGGGCGCGGCCCGCATCAGCCGCAGCGAACTCACTACCGCGCGCTTCTTCACCCGGCCGAGTCGCAGGTGAATCCACAGCGGGAAAGCGAGGGCCGCCGCGCCGGCCGCGAAGAGGAAAATGTTGGCGAGACTCATCGGTTAAAGCCGTTCGCGGACGGAGAGGTAGTGATGGAGGGGAAGGTCCAGCGGCTCGGCGGTATTGAGGCGGCAGTAGTGGGCCTGCTGGCCCAGACAGAGGTCTTCGATCTCGGTGAGAAAGGCCGCGAAGCGAGGCGCGTAGTCGCGCTTCAGGCTCGCGCCATCCACGATCATCTCCTCGCCGGTTTCGCTGTCGGTGAGCAGGACCTCGCCGGTGAAGGGCGGCTCGAACTCGTCCGGATGCAGGAGATG
>JAQGPE010000046.1 GCA_028293225.1 Akkermansiaceae bacterium
GCGCGGTCTTTCAATTCACCCAGGGCCTGGAGTCGGGGATGAACCGGATGGTGTGGGGGCCGGACGGCTCGCTGTATGTCGGCGGGCTGGGCGCGGGCGGCAACTGGAACTGGAAGAACACCACCTCCGGGCTGCAGCGGCTGCGGCCGAACGGCAAGCTGACCTTTGAAATGAAGAGCGTGCGGGCGCGCGGCGACGGGCTGATCGTGGAGTTCACCCAGCCGGTGCCGTATGCGACGGCGGTGGCGGCGGAGAGCTATGCGCTGCAACAGTATCGCTACGTGCCGGAGCCGACCTACGGCGGGCCGAAGTACAACCAGGAGACGCTGAGCCCGGAGCGGATCGATCTTTCGAGCGACCGGCGCAAGGTCTTTCTGAAGATCCCGGGGCTGAAGACCGACCGGGTGGTGGCGCTGCGGTTGAAGAACTTTGTCAACGATCTGAATACCGCGCCGTGGGCGACGGAGGCGTGGTACACGCTGAACCAGCAGCCGGACGAGATGGGGCCGGACTTCGAGGTGCTGACGGAAATCCCGGAGCCGGTGCAGCCGGTGGCGCCGGAGAAGACCCTGATTTATGAAGCCGAGGACGCGACCCTGCGCGGGCCGGTCAAGACCACCGAGCACCCCGGCTACAGCGGCAGCGGTTATGCCGACTACGGCAGCGCGGTGGGCGAGTCGATCACCTGGAGCGTGCCGGTCGTGCATGCGGGAACGCAACGGCTGGTCTTCCGCTATGCGAATGGCGGCACCGACAACCGTCCGCTGGCGATCCGCGTGAATGGGACCGTGGTGGCGACGCCGCTGTTCGGCCCGACCGGTGGTTGGCCGGCCTGGATGAACACGGCGAGCGTGGATGCCGTCCTGAACAAGGGGGCCAACACGATTTCGCTGACCAGCACGACTGCCACCGGGCCGAATGTGGATCACCTGGAAGTGACCGGGCCGCCGCCCCCGCCACCCGGCGCGGTGGTGCTTTTCGACGGCACGCCGAACTCGCTGGCCAACTTCTGGAAGCGCGATGCGGATGGCGGTCTGCCGAACTGGGCGGTGAGCGGCGGAGCGATGCGGGTGGGGCTTTCACCGGCGCCGAACGACCTGATCACGCGGTCGGGCTTCAAGGACTTCAAGCTGCACCTCGAGTGGCTGTCGCCCGCGGGCGGCGTGGGGCAGCTCGGTGGCAACTCCGGTGTGAAGCTGCAGCGCAGCTACGAGATCCAGGTGCTCAATACGGCGAAGGGAACCGCGCCGGGGCTGGATACGGCGGGAGCGATCTATTTGCAGACGGCGGCGGCGAAGGACGCGAGCCTGGGTGCGGGCGCGTGGCAGAGCTATGACATCGACTTCACCGCGGCGCGCTGGAGTGGCACGACCAAGGTCGCGAATGCGCGGGCCAGCGTGCGCTGGAATGGCATGCTGGTGCAGGACGACGTGGCCATCACCGGGCCGACCGGCGCGCCGGTGGCGGAGGCGCCGGGACTGCAGCCGCTGCTGCTGCAGGCGCACGCCAGCGATGCGAGCGGACCGGTGCAGTTCCGCAACATCTGGGTGATGCCGAAGGATTCCTTCGCCGCGCAGTTCGACAGCTGGCTTTCCGAAATGGGCGTGACCGGCGATGACCATGCGCCGCTGGCCGATCCGGATGGCGACGGCATGAACAACCTCTGGGAGTACGCCTGCGGAGCGAATCCGCGCGTCTCCGAACGCCAGGCAGCCGGCGGTGAATCGCTGGCGCCGCAGATGGCCCAGGTGGAGGAGAACGGCACGCACTACATCGAGTTCACCTTCGTGCGGCGGGCCGATGCCGCGGCGCGCGGGCTGTTCTTCACCATCGAAACCTCGCCGACGCTGGCGGCGGATTCGTGGACGCGGCGGCCTGCGACCCAGACCGCGCCGCCGGTGCCACTGGGCGATGGCGGCACGGAGCGGGTCACCCTGCGGGTCGATGCGCCGGTCGCCGCCGAGCCCCAGCTGTTTGCCCGGATCCGGGCTGAAATTCTCGACTGAACCCCAAGAAACCAAACCAACCCGGTCGAGAACCCCGAGACCGAATTCTTCCTCAATCCAAGAAATCCATGAAAGCAACCCCGCTTACTCCTCTTCATGCCACCGCCCGGCCCTCGCTGCGGCTGGCCCTGCAGCTCGCCGCTCTTTCCTGCGCAGGGCTGTGCTCTTCCGCCCTGGCCGCGGATGTCACGCTGCTGACCAACGATGCCGTCGGCACTTCGTCATTCGACAAGGCGCTCAACTGGAGCAATGCCGCCGCGCCTTCCGCGGATAACAATTACTTTACGAACGGCTTCACCGTGCGGACCCCAACGGTGGCAGGCGACTATGTCTTCGGCGGCGCTTCGCTACAGCTTGACCCGGGCGCCACCAGCCGGATCCTCGGCAAGGGCGCCGGTTCCAACACCACCCAGACCCTGACCATCCCCAACCTGATCCTGAACGGCGGCAGGCTGGATCAGGCTAACGGAGTGGCTACGACGAATGCCGTACTGGTGATCAAGGGCAACATCTCGGTGACCGGTCCGTCGTACCTCGGAGCGATCGGAGTCAATGGCGGCGGGACCCAGAATTTCGAGACCCTGGATATCCAGGCGCCGATTTCGGGCTCCGAATTCCTGACGGTCGGCGACACGGTGAACAACGGGGACAACCGCGGAGTGGTGCGCCTGAGCGCGGCCAATCCGTACACCGGCGAGATCGATATCAGGCCGCCGACCGGCACGATCTCCAGCGCGGTGAACCGACTGCTGCAGCTCAACCACCCTGACGCGCTGCGCTACGCGGGTCTGGGGCTTTACACCACTCAGGAGAACGGCGTGTCGTTCGCAGCCGCGGTCAATCCCGCCGGGACGACCTTCCGGATCGCGGGGCTTTATGGCTTTGCCAACCAGACTCTCAGCGACACCGCGGGAAATCCGGTGACGCTGGAGATCGGGGCGACCGGGCTGGACAGCTACTATGGCGGTGTGCTCAAGGGCAATGGCAGCCTGGTCAAGACCGGGGCCGGCACGGTGACCATCGACGGGCAGGTCCAGACCTTCAGCGGCACGGTCACGGTGCTCGGCGGGGTGCTGAGCCTGGGCGCCAATGTGCTGCTCAATAACAACTCCACCATCACGGTCGCCAGCGGAGCGAAGCTGGACCTGGCGCACCCGGAGACGGACGTGGTGGCGGGCCTGACGCTGGGCGGCGTGGCGAAGCCTGACGGCATCTACGACTCCAGCACGCCGGGGGGCTACATCACCGGATCCGGCAAGATCCAGGTCAACACCGGCGCGCCGGTGGCGGAGGATGTGAAGCTGACGGCGACCGATGCGCTGGGGAGTTCCTCGTTCAATGCGGCCGGCAACTGGAGCAACGGAGCGGCTCCGGCGGCGCTCAACCGCTACTTCACGCAGGCCTACGCGGTGCGGACGCCGGTGACGGACGGGAGTTTCACTTTCCCGGGGGTTTTCCTGTCCATCGATGCGGCCGGCCGCCTGATCGGCAAGGGCAGCGGCACGGCGGGCGCGCAGCAGATTCTGACGTTCCAGAGCCTGATCCTGAACGGTGGCACGCTGGACCAGGCCAACGCCCCGAGTACGACGGGTGTCGTACTGACGGTGAACGGCGCCATCAGCGTGACCGCGCCCTCCTTCCTGGGAGCGCTCGGCGGGAATAACAACAGCGCGAACTTCGAGACCCTGGACATCGCCGCGCCGATCAGCGGCACGGAAGCGCTGACGGTCGCAGGGACCAGCAATGCCCGCGCCAATGTGGGCGTGGTGAAGCTGAGCGCGGCGAACGACTACGCCGGAACGATCACCGTCGCGCAGCCGAACGGGATTGCCAGCGCCGTCAACCGGCTGCTGCAGCTCAATCATCTGAGTGCGCTAGGCAAGGCGACGCTTTCACTTTCCACGACCGCGGCCAACGGCGTTTCGTTCGCCTCGGCGGTGAATACGGGAACGTTCAAGATCGGCGCGCTGACCGGCACGGCGAACCAGACGCTGGCGGATACGGCCGGAGCGGCGGTGAAGATCGACGCCGGCGGCAACAACGCCACGACCAGCTATGACGGGATCCTGGACGGTCCGGGTTCACTGGTGAAATCCGGCACCGGGACGCTGACGTTTTCCGGGTTGAATACTTATACGGGCGACACCACGGTGAGCGGCGGCACGCTGGTGCTGGTGCAGGCGACGCTGGCGGATGCCTCGACGGTGTCGATCGGCGGCGGCGGCGTGCTCGATCTGCCGCACGGGCAGGTGGATGTGGTGAAGAGCCTGGTACTGAACAACGTGGTGCAGGCGGCGGGGACCTACACGGCGGCGAACTCCGGCGGCCGGATCACCGGCACGGGCAGCATCCAGGTGGTGCCGGTCGCGAGCACGGGATTTGCCGGTTTCATGGACCAGTATCCGGGCCTGACCGCGGCGCAGAAGGCGCTGGATGCGGACCCTGACGGCGATGGCCTCAGCAACCTGCTGGAGTATGCGCTGGACGGGCTGAATCCCACAACGGCCAACCTGCTGCCGACGCTGGCCGGCGGGAAGCTGAGCTTTGCCAAGCGTGCGCTGGCGGTGAGCAATGGCGATGTCACCTACACCATCGAAGTCTCCGGCACACTGGGTGCGGCGCCTGAGCCGTGGACCGCGGTGACGCCGGATGCCAACGATGCGACGACGATTTCCTACACGCTGCCCGCGGGGGCGGCGCGGAAGTTCGTGCGTCTGCGCTTGGACACGACGGCTCCGTGAGCTGACATGGAAAGAGACGGTCCGGAAGTTGAACCGCCAAGACGCCAAGGGCGCAAAGTTTGGAGGAAGCAGGGGGCTGGGAGAACTGGCTCCCGGCTTCGTTCTTCAAACCACGGATGGCGCGGATTTGACGGGTGAAGAATGGAGGGAGTCATGGCTCTTTCCTGAGGATTTTCGGGTCGTCTCTGAGTTGAAATTTCCGCGCCGTTACTTGGGGTACGGCGCGGCTGAGGAGTCCCCCGGCCCGCTTTTTGTCGAGGCTGGCGTGCCGGGGGCTCTGTATTTCCCGCGGGAGTGGAGGCGCGGAAGCTTCTTGAGTGAATGGAGGGCAGGGGCATGATGGGCGGACAGCGACTCGAATTCATGGGAACGAACCCGACAGAGATCGAAGCGCCAGCGGCGGACTTCGGGGAGATGGAGGACGCGATCTTTGACACCGCGGTGCACATCGAGAGCCGGGGCGAGCGGCGGGTCTTCCTGGAGCGCGCCTTTCATGGCGACCCGGAGGGGCTGGAGCGAATGCAGGAGCTGCTGGAGATCGCCGGGGAGTCGGCGGCGTTTTTCATTGAGAGCCGCAAACACCGCGACGTGTTGGCGGAGGAGACGCTGGAGTCGCTGTGGGAGGACGGGCAGGCGCCGCGGCGGGACCCGGCGGTGACGGCGGCGGAGGATCTGCCGGGCACGACCATCGGGCGCTACCGGCTCATCCGGCGGATCGGCGCAGGGGGGTGCGGGATCGTCCACGAGGCGGAGCAGCAGGAGCCGGTGAAGCGGCGGGTGGCGCTGAAGGTGATCCGGCTGGGCATGGACACGGAGACGGTCATTTCACGTTTCGAGGTGGAGCGGCAGGCGCTGGCGCTGATGGATCATCCCAACATCGCGCGGGTGCTGGATGCGGGCGCGACGGCGGGGGGGCGGCCGTATTTCGTGATGGAGCTGGTGAAGGGCGACCGGATCACGGCGTACTGCGATGCGCAGCGGCTGACGGTGGCGGAGCGGCTGCGGCTGTTCATCCAGGTCTGCCATGCGATCCAGCATGCCCACCAGAAAGGGATCATCCACCGCGACATCAAGCCGTCCAATATTCTGGTCGCCACGCATGATGGGATCGCGCTGCCGAAGATCATCGACTTCGGGATCGCGAAGGCGACCGAGAACCGGCTGCCGGGGCCGGAGATGTCGACCGCGCTGGATCAGCCGGTCGGCACGCCGGCCTACATGAGCCCGGAGCAGGTCGACATGGGCGGGATCGACATCGACACGCGGGGCGACGTCTACAGCCTGGGCGCGTTGCTTTACGAGCTGCTGGCGGGGCGGCCGCCGTTTGATGGCGAGGCGTTGTTGAAATCCGGGATGTCGGAGATGCGGCGTACTTTGCTGGAGAAGGACCCGCTGCTGCCGTCCGTTTCGCTGGCGGGCGGGGGTGAGGAGGTGGCGGAGATCGGGCGCTGCCGGCGCTGCGAGGGTGGGCGGCTGGCGGCGCTTTTGGCCGGGGATCTCGACTGGATCGTCATGAAGGCGATGGAGAAGGATCGCAACCGGCGCTACCAGACGGCGAACAGCCTGGGGATGGATGTGCAGCGTTTCCTGGCGCATGAGCCGGTGATCGCGCGGCGGCCCGGGCGGCTGTACCTGATGGGAAAATTTTTCCGGCGCAACCGGGCGGCGTGCATTTCGGTGGCGGCGGTGGCGGTTTCGCTGCTGGGCGGGATGAGCGTGGCGACGGTGCTGTATTTGCGCGAGCGCGAGGCGCTGGGCGAGCAGGAGCGGCTGAGCGGAGAGGCGGAGCAGGCGCGGTCCGAGGAGGCGCGGCTGCGGAACCAGGCGCAGGCGCGGGCGAATTTCTCGCGAGTGACCGTGCTGTTGAGCGAGGACAAGAAGAAGGAGGCCGACGCGCTGCTGAAGCAGAATCCGCTGACCTCGATCGATCCGTCGGCCGAGGCGGCGGTGGTATTGCGCTCGCTGGGGACCTGGAATGCCGTCTACGGGCGGTGGGAGCAGGCGAGCCAGTGCTTCACCCTGCTGAACCAGGCCAACCGCTTCGACAGCCGCAGCAATGTGCTGGAGGGGCTGGACCTGATTTGCACCGCGCCGGCCTATCTGGAGCTGGGCGACCTGCGGGCCTACAAGGCCTTTCGCCGGGAGGCGATGGACCGCTACCTGCCGGTGCGGAATTCGCTGGAGGCGGAGCATTTACTGAAGGCCTGCCTGCTGGCGCCGGCGGATGCGACGACGCTAAAGCGGCTGGAGCAGGTGGCGGAGATGTGCGAGAAATCGGTGCCGGCGAATCCCGGCTGGACGCACTTCCGGGAGTGGGAGGCCTTTTCGCTGGCGCTGTATCACCACCGCCGGGGCGAGCCGGAGCAGGTGCTGGAGTGGAGCCGGGAGTCAATGAAGGGGCCGGATCAGGCGGGCTCGCGGGAGCCGGCGATCCTGTGCCTGACGGCGATGGCGCGCCACAAGCTGGGCCAGCCGCAGGAGGCGCTGGCGGATCTGGAGAAGGCGCGGAAGCTGATCCCGCCGCCGCCGAATCCGAATGACGAGTCGCCGCGGTCGCTGCCGGGGACCTGGCTGTCGTGGTCGGTGGCGCGGCTGCTGTTCGCGGAGGCGGAGAAGCGGGTCTTGTGAAAGGAGCTGCCGGTCTGGTAATTGAAACGCCAGGACGCCAGGTGCGCCAAGTTTGAAGGCGGTGGAATGAATCTACTAGATGATTAGTATTTCAAGCTGTGGCTTGCGCGGCGGCGGCGCAGGAGGGCGAGGCTGCCGGAGAGGGCGAGCATCAGTGCGGAAGCGGGCTCCGGGACGACGCCGGTGACGTTGACCATGCCGAGGGAAAGGTTGGCGTCCCTGCCGTCGGAGGTGGCGAAGAGCGCGAACTCGACCGTGCCAGTGGTCTGGATGTCGTTGAAGTTCCAAGTCAGGGGGCCGCTCTCCGAGTCGGAGGGCAAGTGCCGGTCACCGAAAGTCCAGGTGGAGTAGCCGTTGCCCTGATTGACGCGGTAAGCCCAGACGTAGGAAGTGATTTCGTAGAAGGAGCTGACCCGGCTGCCGGTTGCGCCGAGGGTCTCGAAGGAGAGGTGGGTGAGGTAGAGCGAGTAGCCGTCGTCGGGGGTGACGGTGAAGCTGACGTATTTGTTGAGGTCGAGTTTCGCGTCCCAGCCGCGGTAGGTGAGGCTGCCGGAAAGTCTTTCCAGAAGGTCGCTGGAAGAGGCCAGGCCGGAGACGTTGACGGATCGGCCGATCACGTACTCGGGGGCGACGGGCAGGGATTCATCCTGCGGGGCGCCGTCGGACGAGAACTGGACCACGACGGCGGCGGGCAGTGGCGAGATGAGCGCGGCGAGCGTCAGGAGGAGGCAGGAGAGAAGAGATTTCATGGCGAGTTTTTTCCAGTGGGATGGACGGTGGAATTCAGGGCGAAAAGGGCAGGTAGCCGCTCAGATCGACGGTCTGGATCTGGAAGCCGGTGTTGACTCCCGCCTGGGCGTCGGCGGCGGAGATCATCGCGTTGAGAGCGGCGAGATGGGTGGTGGTGAAGGTGCCGAGAGAGCCGGTGCTCCAGACGGTGAGCAGCGCCAGAGAGTCGTGGAGAATGAGGAAGGCGGGATTGCCGGAGTCGCCGGTGACCACGCCTTCGTGGTAGGATGATCTGGCTGCGGGCAGCGTGGGCGGATAGAAGGTGGCAAACGACCGGCCGCCGGTGGTGTTGATATTGCCGAAGTCGAACACCAGGGCTTTTTCCTCCTGATCCAGGCCGAGGGCAGGCGGGCGGTAGGGGGTCAGCGGGCCGAGGGCGGCGGCGAAATCGGACGGCAGCATTTTGCAGGGGGTGATCTCCGGCGGGAGGTCGCTGTCGAGGGTGTAGACCGCGAGGTCCGGGTAGGGCGGCTCAGGCTGGTAGTCGGGATGGATCACCCGGGAGACGATGGTGCGTTCGATCACGGCGTTGTCGGCGGTGATGAAGCGGATGATGGTGCCGGGATTGAGAAAGAAATGGGCGGCGTTGAGCACGTGGCGGGGGGTGATGGCGACGCCGGCGCGCAGGACTCCGTCCATGCTGTTCCAGGGGCTGATGCAGGTCATTTGCTGCCGCAGATCGTAAGCCCAGCAGCCGGGATTGCGGACGTAGGTGGCAGCGGCGTGGTCCTGGAGGGAGAAGACCGGCTTGGCGGCGAGCGGGTCCCTGCCGGCGAGGCGGCTGTCGATGGCATCGGCAGCGTCGCGACCGAGGGTGCCGGGGGGATAGATGAGCCGGACCTGGGTGATGGCGCTGGTGGTATAGATACTAAACGCCCGGGAGGTGACTTCGCTGCCGGCCGAAAAGTCGAAGTAGTTGGAGGTGGCCACGGGCCCGTGTTTGACGAAGATCGCGACGCGGCCGTCCGGCCCGCTGGTGGTATCGATGCGGGTGGCGAGATCGCTGCCGTCGCTGGAGAGGGAGATCAGGGCGGGAGTGGAGGGGTAGGCTTCGATCCGCACCGGTGCGTTGGGGAGGGGGATGCCGTTGACGCGGAGTTCGGTGACCAGGGGGGCGGTGGAGAAGGTGTCCGGCTCGGCGTATTGCTGGTCGCCGCTGATGAGGGTGAAGTGGGGCTGTTCACCGTTGTAGTAGTCGGTGGGGTCGGTCCCGGCGGTGAACTCGGCGAGGTTTGAAATGCCGTCGCCGTCGCGGTCGGTGGCGGCGTCGAGGGGATCGTGCGGATCGAGCAGAAAGCGGAGCTCCCAGTCCGAGGGCATGCTGTCGAGGTCGTCGTCGGCATTTCCCAGAGGGTCGGTGCCTTGCAGCACTTCGGTCCAGTTGGAGACGTGGTCGCCGTCGAAATCGTCATTCTTCGGATCGGTGGTGACCACCTGATCGGAGTGAACCAGGCGGAAGAACATCCTGGGGGCGGTGGAGCTGACTCCGTAGCTCCTGGCGCCATCGCCGTTTTCGATGAAGGGAGCGTAGGTCCAGGTGGCGAGATCGAGGCTCCACTGGACGAAATCGGTGCGGCCGGCTGCGCCCTGCCAGGTGAGGTTCCAGGTATTGAGCGTGCCTTTGCCGATCGAGAGTTCCTGTGCGGGTTCGGACTCCGAGAGGGACTGGATG
>JAQGPE010000051.1 GCA_028293225.1 Akkermansiaceae bacterium
GTTGCAGAAGAGTCCGAGCCGCCACTCCCGCCAGCTTCACCAGTTCCTCCCGGGCTGCCTCCGTCCCCACCTTCCGGGCCTCCTGCTTTCCCGGTCTTCGCCATCGAGATGCAGGGACCGCCGCCGCTGCCCGCGAAGCATGTGCCGCTCCCGACCCGTCCGATCGAGGTCGTCTCCGCAATCCGCCCTCCACAAGAAAAGCGCCTGCTCTGGGTGCCGCCCGGCGAGTTCTGTGAAATCGCCGGACGCAGACTGCCGGGCATGCACTACCTGACCCGCACCGCACTGGGCTGGAACGGCGAATCGTCGGCCATTCTACCCACGCTGCAGGTCACGACGAGCGCCGGACCGGTCGAGGATCTTTCCTACTACCCGACCTATGAAAGCCTGACTCCGGCCCAGCGCGGCATCTATATCGACTGGCTGGCGCGCGGACGCCGGGACAGCGGCGAGGCGGCAGTTCCCACCGGCTACCTGTTCCTTTTCTTCTACGGGATCGAGCGCCGCACCCTTATGGAGGGAGATCGTGACACCCGGCTGTGGACGGAAATTTTCGACCTCCTCGGCAGCTACGGCAAGCGGATCAAATCGCGCTCTCTGGCCTCCTACTTCGGGGATTTCCTCCACTTCAGCGCCTATTCCTGGGGCCAGGAATCCTACTCGCGGGCGCTCCCCGCGCTGCTCCAGTTGCAGGGCAAGACCCTGAGCGAAACCGCCCTGACGCTGGCCCTGGCGAGCACCTATGAACGGCAGCTTCCCATGAGCTGGGAGCTAGCCCACCTGGTGGCCATGAACCTGGAAAACTCCCGCCGCAGCGTGGTGATCGAGCGGACCGGCGAGATCTTCCGCCGAATGTTCCAGCAGCGCTACGAGCAGGTCTACCCGAAAGGCATGCCCCTGAAAGCCTCCAAGCGCCAAACGATCGTGCGCTACCGCAGCGGCAACCCAACCCTCCACGCGCAGCACGACTCCAGCCGTAGCTCATCTCAGATGACCCTGACCGTCCCCGGCGTGATGGGCATCATGAGCCAGTTCAAGACTCTCCCGGCGATTTGGAATCAGTGCATCGAGGACCTCTCCGGCTATTCTCGTGCCGCGGCGAAATTCACCTCCGCCAAGTCGGTCTCGAACCAGGACCGCCTGAAGGCCTACCTCGCCCTGCCCGCGGAGATCCGCAGCCAGCATGTCCACCCGCTCGCTGCGGCGATGGACCTGTTGCTGAAGGAATGCCCGCAGGAAAACGGCATCCATTTCGTCCCCGTCTCCCTGCTTGCCGCCCTGCTCGGGATCAGCGAAAGAGCTACCCTCACCGCAGGTCAGAGCAATGACGTGGCCGAGCTGCTGGAAAGCCTGGCCCTCACGCTCTCGCCCCATCCCCGCCTGCTCAATCTGCCGCTCGGCTGGGCCCAGGAAATCGCGGTGACGCCCTGCCGCGGAACCAGTGCGGATGAGGTGCGACTAGGCGGCCTGTTGCGGCTGCTCTTCCTGGCCGTGCTGATCGCTTCAGCCGATGGCGAGATCGATGACCGGGAGCTGGCCACCTTTCACAGCGCCAGCGGCGTGACGGAGGACTACGCCCGCACTCAGATCGCCGCGACCGAAGCGGTTCTGGTCCGGGACACCCATGTCGCCTCCAAGCTGCTGCCCAGGATCTCGAAATCGATTCCGGCCACTGAGCGCAAGGAAGTCTTCCGATTGTTGGTCCACATTGCCGGCAGCGATGAGGTCATTTCCAGTGACGAGAATCGCCTGCTGAGAAAAATCGCCAAGACTTTCAACCTTGGCGACAACGCTTTGGAAGATCTCCTGGCGGAGGACGCCGCCCTCCGCACCGTGACGCTGCAGCAGGACCGGTCCAGGCCGGACACGCCCGTCGCTCTCAAGACCGGCATGCCCGTCGCGGCTCCTGCCTTCTCGCTCGATATGGAGCGGATCGCCGCCCTGACGAAAGAGACCGCCGAGGTCGTCTCGATCCTCTCCAAGGCGCTCGCGGAGGAAGAGGACAGCGATGCCGACGCAGCGCCTGCGCCTGAAGACGACGAAGAAGAAACGGACGAGGAGGAAGATGCGGCGCCCGCCCCGGCCGCCGCCATCGCAACGCCCCCTTCCCAGCCCGGTATTTCCAGCAGCGAGCCCGGGTGGATCCAGTCGCTCGACACCCGCTACCGGGCCGCGCTGCTGACTGCGCTTTCGACCGCCACCACCGCCGCCCCGGTCGATCTTGCCCCCGTGATGGACCAGCATCACCTGATGACCGATGACTTCGTCGACGGGGTCAACGCCTGGTCAGACGAAGCCTTGGGCGACTTCCTGCTCGAAGAGTCCGGCCCCGGGCGCTTCCTCTTTCACCTCGAACTGCTCCCCTCCCACTAACCCCTCCTCTCATGCAAATCAAACGACGCGAACGTGATTCGGTGCTCCAGTCCCTCCAATCCGGCTTGGTCCCGCGCCAGGGCCTGCACCTGATCCAGGTCGGGCGCAAAGCCGAGACCGAGGCCCTGCTCCAGGACATTTCCCGGATCAGGGACGGCGGCTCGTCCTTCCGTTTCGTGGTCGGCCGTTTCGGCAGCGGAAAGAGCTTCTTCCTGAATTTGGTCCGTCACGTGGCGCTCCAGCAGAACGTGGTGGTGGTCCAGGCGGACTTCACCATGGAACGCCGTCTCCAGGCCAGCGGCGGGGAGGCTCGGGCCCTGTATTCCGAACTCATCCGCAACATGGCGACCCGCGCCAAGCCGGAAGGCGGGGCACTGACGTCTGTCTGCACGAAATGGATCAGCGGCCTGCAGCAGGAAATCCTGGACGCCGGCGGCACCACTGAAATGGTCGAGGAACGCATCTCCAGCGATCTACGGGACATGCAGGACTTCGTCGGCGGCTTCGAGTTCGCCCAGGTCCTGAGAGCCTACTATCGCGGCACGGTGAGCCACGACGAGGCCCTCAAAGCCGCCGCCCTGCGCTGGCTGCGCGGCGAATACACCACCAAGACCGAGGCTCGCGAGGAACTGGGCGTCCGCCGCATCATCGACGACGACACCTTTTACGACAGCCTGAAGCTGATGGCCTCCTTCTGCCGGAAGGCGGGCTTCGATGGCATGCTGGTCCTCTTCGACGAGCTGGTGGTCCTCAGCCACCGCCTGCCCAGCTCCCGCTCCCGCGTGGCGAATTTCGAGATGATCCTGACGATCCTGAACGACGCCGTGCAGGGCAATGCGCAGGACATCGGCTTCGTCTTCGCGGGCACCGACGAAAGCCTGGAGGATCGCCGCCGCGGCCTCTTTTCCTACGAAGCCCTGCGTTCCCGTCTGGCGGAGAACCAACTGGCGACGCCCGGCCTGGTGGATCTCTCCGGCCCGGTCGTCAGGCTCCAGGCCCTCTCTCCGGAGGACCTCTTCGTGCTGCTGCGGAACATTTCGATCGTTCACGCCAGCGGTGACGAAGCCGCTCGCGTGGTCCCGGACGAGGGCATCGCCGCGCTCCTCCACAAGGCCAGCCAAACTCTCGGCGCAGCGTTCTTCCGCACGCCCCGCGATGTCATCCGCTCCTTCGTCGGGCTGCTCAATTTGATCGATCAGAACCCCGGCAAGACCTGGCAGGAAATCGTCGGCATGGAAGGAGTGCTCGCCAAGCCTGCCTCCCCGCAGTCGGTCGAGGAGGAACTCGCCGTGAATCCCGCCGGAGAAAGTCCGGAGGACGATCTCGCAGAGTTCAAACTGTAGCCCCTCGCAACACTCCGATGACTGCCAGCGACGAACTCCTGCACCCGGCGATCCGGCGGGCTCTGTGGGACATGCGATGGACCAGCCTGAGACCTCTCCAGGATCAGACCATCCAGACCTTCTTCACGACTCCCAATCCGTTGATCCTTTCCGCCTCCACCGCCTCCGGGAAAACCGAAGCGGCCTTTCTCCCGGTGCTGTCGGCGATCGCAGACGAGGCGGAGGGGAGCGTCCGGGCGATTTACGTCGGCCCGCTGAAGGCGCTCATCAATGACCAGTTCTCCCGGGTCGAGACGCTCTGCCAGCACTCCAACATCCCGGTGCACCGCTGGCATGGCGACGTCTCCGCCACCGACAAGGAGCGCCTGAGGAGCGACCCGGGCGGCGTGCTGCTCATCACCCCCGAATCCCTGGAGTCGGCCTTCATCAACTACGGCAACCGCCTGACCAGGATCTTCGCCAGCCTGGACTACATCGTCATCGATGAACTGCACTCCTTCATCGGGGATGTTCGCGGTGTCCATCTGCGCAGCCTCATCCACCGGCTGGCCCAGGTGATCGGGAAAATGCCTCGCATCCTCGGGCTCTCGGCCACCCTCGCGGACTTCGACTCCGCCCGCCGGTTCCTGGACTCCATCGATCCAGCCCGCGTCACGGTGATCGAGGACCACACCGAAAAACGCAGCATCAAAATCGGCCTGCGCGCCTACCCTCAGCCAAAGCCCCGCCCAGTGGAGGGCGAGGGCGAGACCGAACCCGAAGCCAAAACCCGCACCGCCGCGAACGCCGTGGAGGCCTCCGAAGATCTCGCGACCCTAGCG
>JAQGPE010000070.1 GCA_028293225.1 Akkermansiaceae bacterium
AAAATCCTCCTCGTCATCCTCGCTTTCATCCTGCCGCCCCTCGCCGTCGGGCTGAAGAAAGGCATCGGCAAGGAATTCCTGATCAACCTGATCCTGACCTTCTTCTTCTGGATCCCGGGCGTGATTCACGCGCTGGTGGTCATCCTCTGAAAATCCCATTCATGAAACGCTCCACTCCCGCCTCCCTGGCCCTGATCGGCCTCGGCCTGCTGATTCCGGCGGTCGCCTCACGGGTCGCAAGACGACTCGCCGGAGGCGGCTTCCAGGCCATCACCCGCCGTGCGCCGCCCCGCAACCCTGCTGCGCCAGGGGTGAAGTGGCAGCACGCGATCCTGTGGACGGCGTTGTCTGGAGCGCTCGGCGGATTGGCCAGCATGGTGGCGCGCAAAGGCCTGACCCGTGCGGGAATTCCTGCGGAAGGCTACGACCTGGGCGCCAAAGTGCGTTCGCTGGTCCTCAGGCGCCGCGCATGAGCGAGATCTCCGCCAGGCTCACCAGGGATTTCCACAGGTCTTCCCGTGGCGCTGTTTTGAGCTGATCGACGGTCACCGCGCGGTCGAGCGTGAAGCGCCCGGAACGGGTGCGGCGCAGCGCGCTCAGGTGGGCGCCGCAGCCGAGCTTGGCACCGATGTCATGCGCGTAGGTGCGGACGTAGAAGCCCTTCGAGCAGTTGACCGTGAAATCGATCTCCGGCAGCGCGATACGGGAAATATCGTACTTCACCACCGTCACCGGGCGCGGCTCGCGCACCACTTCCTGTCCCTTGCGGGCCAGTTTGTAGAGCGGCACGCCGTCCTTCTTGATCGCGGATACCATCGGCGGGATCTGCTCGAAAGCGCCGGTGAAAGCGCCGAACGCCGCATCGATCTCAGCCGCGGAGAAATCGGCCACTTCCTTTTCCTCCAGCACCTCGCCCTGGCGGTCCTGGGTCGAGGTGGTCTTGCCGAGGGTCATCGTGCCCACGTATTCCTTGTCCTCGCTCATCAACAGGTCCTGGATCTTGGTGGCCCGCTCGATGACCAGCATCAGCAGTCCCGTGGCCATGGGATCAAGGGTGCCGCAATGGCCGATCTTCTTCGTTCCGAGAGCGCGGCGGGCGATGGCGACGACATCGTGCGATGTCATTTCTGGAGCCTTGTCGACCAGCAGCACACCGCTGGGGACCTGAAGGCCGGAGTGAGGGGAATTCATGTGAGACAAAAAATCAGAACGTCTGCAGTTCGGCGTCGATGGCCGCGAGCACGCGGACCTTGGCGTCTTCGATCGGACCTGGCATGCGGATCCCGGCTGCCAGAGCATGGCCACCACCGCCAAAGGTCCCGCAGACCTTGCTGGCGTTGAAACGGGTATCCTTGGATCGCATCGAGACGCGAATCTTGCCGTCCGGCAGTTCTTCGAAAAAGACCGCCACCACCACCGTGTCGATGGCGCGGATGATATCGATCAGCCCTTCGCTGTCCTCCGGCTTCAGCGCCAGCGCCTCGCGGGTCGCCATGGTCAGATCCCAATGCGCCACGCGGTGGTCGTTGTGGCACTCCAGCGTGTTCAGCAGCGCGCGCATCAGCTCGACGCGGCGGAAGGGATAGCTGTCGTAAATGAGCCGGTTGATGCGCCCGAGATCCAGTCCCTGCCGGATCAGATCGGAGGCCATGTCGTAGGTCTCCGCGGTGGTGCCGGGATACTGGAAGGAACCGGTGTCGGTGGAAACGGCCACGTAGATGGCATCGCGCGACTCCGGCGTCAGCGGCAGATTCAGCGCCTTGATCAGTTGATAGAGGATCTGGCCGGTCGCCGGGCTGGTGCCGTCGATGCGGTTCACATCGCCATAGCCCGGATTGGAAATGTGATGGTCGATATTCAGCCAGACCTTCGCTTTTGACGCCGCATTCAGAGCGCGCTCACCGAGGCGGACCTTGCTGGCGGTATCCAGGGCGATCGCCACTTCAACCTCCAGCGGTTCGTCCGGCGGGGTCTCCACCCGGTCGCTGCCCAGCATAAAGGCCAGGTTCTCCGGCACGCCGTCTTCATTGATCAGGCGGACCTTCTTGCCGATCGCCATCAGCGCGAAGCCCAGCGCGATCTGCGATCCGATCGCATCCCCATCCGGGCGGACGTGGCTCAGGATCACGAAGGAGTCGTACTGCGAGAAGATCCCGCCGATTTGTTCGAAGCTCGCATTCATCGTCATGACGCCGCCACCGCGGGGACGCGGATTCTCCCGATGCACGGGGCGGGCGCAAGGACAAAGGGCTCAACCTACGACACGCACCTCGTCGGCCTGGATGATCCGTTGCAATTCGCCACCACTCTCCAGCAGCAGCTCGCCGCCATCGCCGAAGCCACGGGCAATCCCCGTCCGGGGCCCATCGGCGGTGATCAGACTGATCTCGTGACCGGTCAGCGCGCATCTCTCGCGCAGCCGCCGCAGCAGTTCGTCGAAGCGACCGCCGATCGCACCCTGCCAGACATCGAACCGCGCCACCACCGCCGCCAGCACCGCGCCCAGAGCCGGCGCTTCGCCCGACTCGATCAGCAGCGAAGTCGCCGTCGCCGCCAGTTCGCCGGGAAATTCGGCCACGCCGACATTGACCCCGATCCCCGCCACCACAAAGTCTTCGCCCGCCTCCACCAGAATGCCCGCGATCTTCCGGCCCTTGATCCAGACATCGTTCGGCCACTTCACCTCGGCCGTGACGCCAAAGCGCTCCAGCGCCTCCGCGACCGCCAGCCCGGCCGCCATCGACAGCCGTGGCCACAGCGCCTTGTTCTCCGTAGGGCGTACTAGCACGGAAAAGGCCAGCCCTTCGCCAGGTGGCGACACCCAGGCGGCACCACGCCTGCCACGGCCGGCTTCCTGCTGCTCGGCCGCGATCACGATGCCCGCCGCCTCCCCCGCCGCGCCGCAGTTGCGCACCACGTCATTGGTGGAGGTCGTGCGCTCCAGCACCTCCAGCCGGTAACCGGCCGGCAGGAACTCGCGGGCAATGGACCAGTCGCTCATTCGCTGTCCTGTTGGACGAAATCCAGGGCCAGGTCCATGGCGCGCACGGAGTGGGTGATCGCACCGACGGAAATGAAATCCACCCCGGTTTCCGCGATCGCCCGGACCGTCTCCAGCGTCACGCCGCCACTGGCTTCCAGCCGCGGATTGAAGCGGTCGGCCCGCAGCTTCACCGCCTCGTGCAGTTGCTCCAGCGACATGTTGTCGAGCAGGATGAAATCGATGTGCTCCAGCTCCAGGAAGGCGGCGACCTGCTCCAGCGAGTCGGCTTCCAATTCCACTTCCACCGCCGGATGATCCTCTTTCAGCCGGCCGATCGCCGCGCGCAGCTCCTCGATCGCGCCCTCGGCCACCAGGTGGTTGTCCTTCACCATCACCCGGTCGTAGAGGCCCATGCGGTGGTTGGTGCCGCCGCCGTGCACCACGGCGCGCTTGTCCAGCCAGCGCCAGCCCGGCAGGGTCTTGCGAGTGTCGAGAATCTCGGTGTCGGTGCCGCGCACGGCCTCGACATAGCGGCGGGTCGCCGTGGCGATGCCGCACAACCTTTGCAGAAAATTCAGCGCCGTGCGCTCGGCGGTCAGGATCGCGCGGGCCGGGCCCTCGATCCGCATCACCAGCGCTCCGGCCGCGACCTGGGAGCCGTCGGAAAGCAGGCACTCGACCTCCAGATCCTCGCTGACCTTG
>JAQGPE010000071.1 GCA_028293225.1 Akkermansiaceae bacterium
GGCTGTGCGGAAGAGGTCTTGCTCATAGGCGGCGGCGCAAGCGGTAACGCCGGATTCTCGCAGGTCAATGCCTTTATTTACCGGTCGGTAGAGAATTTAACGGCACGGTTGGATGCCGTCCTGAGTCGCAAGATACTGCATCAGAAGGTCGTGCGGCTCGGCAGGCAACCGGGGCAGGATCTGGCTGGCGAAAGTGACACCGATGCGAATGGCATCGGCACGGGCCGCGGCCAGGAAGCGGTCGTAGAAGCCCTTGCCACGACCGATGCGAGCCCCGTCCGGGGTGAAGCCGAGGCCGGGGCAGAGGAAGACATCGATCTCCTCTGGACTGACCACCGGGAGGTGCGGCGGAGGCTCGGAAATGCCGAAGGCGCCGGTCAGGAGTGCTTCCGGATGAGGGATCGCGTGGAAAATCAGGTCGGCCTGTTGGACGCGTGGCAGCACCCAGCGGATGGCCGGGATTTCCGCGAGCAGCGGCAGCAGATCGACCTCGCCGGGCAGGGGGGCGAAGGCGGCGACGGTCCGGTGGGGCGAGCCGAGGAGCCACGCCAGCAGCGGCGGGCGGATCCGCGCGGATTCCAGCGCGGCAGTGGCGGCATCCGGCAGGGTGGCGCGGAGCTGGCGGCGGAACGTGGCTTTCAGGATCGCGGGGGAGGGAGTTGCCACTTGCCAGTTCGTCGGGTTCACGGGAGGTTGTCAGCGTGAGATCGGGCTGGCAAGGATTGGCGTGCTTCGCGGCACTGGGCGGGATGTCGCAGGCACAGGTGCTTCCTCAACCGCCGCCATCGCCATCGCCACCTCCGGTCACGGCTCCTGCCGAGACGACGACGCCACGGCTCGACTGGAAGGCTCCTGACATCGGTCGCGGTCTCTTTACCGATGCCTTGGGCATGCTGGATCGCGAGCGTGAGGAGTATTCGAACAGCCTGGCGGCGGAAGCGGGCGCCCGGGCCATGGAGGGCAAGGGCAGCAAGGCCTCGCTCACGGAAGTGCGGAAGATCCTCGCGCTGTCGCTGCAGCTTGCGCCGCGCAACCGGCAGGCTTTGGTGCTGAGCTTTCAACTGACCCGCGGGCTGCTGCCGACGCAGAAACCGGAGGGCTACAGCCGCGAGGTGCTCGCGAGGCTGCTGATCACCCGCGCGGAACTGCTGCGCAAGCAGGCCGGCAATGAAAACGTGCTGCTGGCCCGCGCCTTCACCGAGATCGCGGCGGATCTGGATCCGAAGAACGAGGACGCGGTGTATGCCAGCGAGGTCCAGCGCCTGGATCACGCCAACGTGGACTGGTCGCAGTTCACCGATCCTCCGAAGTAGGGAACGGGAGCAGGGCGAATTCGTCAGTGGCTTCCGCCGGTTCGTAGACGACCGCTTCCTGCGGGAAGATCCCCGTGATCGAGAAGAGGATCAGGAAGCCGCGCTGAAAGAGCCCGATCGGAGAGAACTCCGAGACACTTCCTCCCAAGCTGGCCAAATGGTAGAAAGCCAGGATGAAGCCGATGGTCCCCGCCGCCAGCGTCAGGAGAATCGTCAGCACGGCCAGCAGGCGGCGTCCCTCGGCTTCGGCGTAGGCGATGGCCCACGGAATCCCGAGCACCAGCAGGGTGATGAAGGCGCCGAGGTGGATCTTGGTTTCCGGGCTGGTGAAGGCGATGACGATCAGGATGGGAAGCATGACGGCGCCCCAGAAGGTCAGGATTTTCCAGCCCAGGCGGTGGCAGCTACGGAGATAGAGGAGCAGCGTCAGTGCGAAGGAGGAGAGAACGAGTGCGGCCCAGAGGCTGCCGCGGGAGAGTTCCTCACTGATCGGCGCCAGAGGCCGGCCGGAGATCGAGCCGGTGAGAAAGGTGCCCGTGATCAGGGCCAGGGAGCTAAGCAGCAGCGGCAGCCGGGTCAGGAAACGGCTGCGGAGGCGAGGACGGTCCATCTCTCCCGAGAGAAGCGGATCTGTGCGAAAAAGAAAGGATGAACGCTTGCCGACCGGACGCCTGATCCGAGGGACGGAGCTTGGATTTCTGACAGATTCGACTTATTTTTCCGTGAATCGAGGGCGGGATTTTTCGGGGCGAGGCCGAAGAGATGCATTGATTTTTAGGGGGATCCGTGGTGTTGTAACGAACCCTTTAAACGGTGAGGTGACGGAATCGTCACTTTGCAGACTTTCTTGGCTCTAAACTTTGTTTGGTTTCTGGAGTTACAGGAAATGCCCTCGCGGCGGCTATCGCCGTGGAGAGGTCCCTCAAAAATCCCCCGCTTGAAAACCCATCCGGCGGCCCGCCACCCCATGAAACATTGTTTTTCCGCCTTGGCCTTCCTGCCCCTGGGATTGGCCGCCCAGCCTGCTGTCCTGATGTATCACAACGACCCGGGCCGGACCGGGGCGAACCTGCAGGAAACCGAGCTCACCACCAGCAGCGTGAACGTGGGGAATTTCGGGAAAATCTACTCCCGGCCGGTGGACGATCAGCTCTACTCGCAGCTGCTTTATATGCCGTCGGTGGATATCCCGGGACGCGGCGTGCACAATGTGCTGTTTGCCGCGACGGTGAACGATACGGTCTATGCTTTTGATGCGGACTATGCCGACCAGACCGGCCCGCTGTGGAAGCGCAGTTTCCTGTCGCCGGGGGTGGTGCCGGTCAGTCACGCCGACCTCTCCGCAGCGGGGTCCTGCGGCGGAAACTACAATGACTTTTCCGGCAACATGGGGATCGTTGGCACGCCGGTGATCGACCCAACCCCGTATCCCGGTTCGTCCGAAGGGGATCAGGGAACAATCTACCTGGTGGCGCGGACGAAGGAAAGCGGGCGCTTTTTCCAGCGGCTGCACGCCCTGGATGTCCGCACCGGGGCGGAGCGGCCGAACAGCCCGACCATTATTACGGCGAGCGTGGCGGGCACCGGCGCGGGCAGCGCGAACGGCCAGGTGGCTTTCAATCCTCTCACTCAAAACCAGCGGCCGGGCCTGGCGCTGGTCAATGGGGTGGTCTACATCGGCTGGGCATCCCATTGCGATCTGGGACCTTATCACGGCTGGCTGATGGGCTACGACGCGACCACTCTGCAGCAGCTGGTGGTTTTCAATGACACGCCCGACGGCTCCAACGGCGGGATCTGGATGGGCGGTTCGCCGCCGTCCTACGATGAAGCGGGCAACTTGTTCCTTTCCACCGGCAACGGCACGATCGGCGCGAACGGCAATCCGAGCGACACGCGCAATCGCGGCGAGAGCTTCCTGAAGCTGACCCGCTCCGGCTCGACGATGAACGTCACCAGCTTTTTCACTCCTTTCAACTACCAGGACCTGGAAAACGGCGACGTCGATCTCGGCTCGGCCGGTCTGCTGCTGATGCCGGGCTCCGGCGGAACCCAGCTGGCGGTCGGCGCCGGCAAGCAGGGACGGCTCTACGTCGTGGACCGCGACAACATGGGAGGAGTCCAGGCGGGCAGCGACAGCCAGATCATCCAGAGCGTCGACGTCAATCTGAACAACAAGATCATGGGCGGCCCGGTTTACTGGGAAGGGCCGGGCGGCGTGCGCAAGTTCTATGTCTGGGCGGCGAATACCAGTTTGAAGGCCTACACCTTCGTCGGGCCGGGCTTCAACGTGACGCCGCAGAACAGCACGATGAGCGCCTCCAATCCCGGGGCGATGCTTTCCGTCAGTTCGAACGGCAATACGGCCGGCACCGGGATCGTCTGGGCGATGTGCCCGACGAACGATGCCAACCAGCAGGTGGTGACAGGCGTGCTGCGGGCGCTGAATGCGGAGAACATCACCCAGGAGCTCTGGAACTCGACGCAGAACAGCACGCGAGACCCGATCGGCAGCTATGCGAAATTCAACCAGGTGACGGTGACCAACGGCCGGGTCTACGTACCGACTTTCTCCAACAAGATCCTGGTCTATGGCGGGATTCAGACGCCGGTCATTCCGGCCGCGCCGGATTCGCTGACATCGACCGCGGTCTCCAAAACCCAGGTGCACCTGGTATGGGCTGACAATGCGAACAACGA
>JAQGPE010000080.1 GCA_028293225.1 Akkermansiaceae bacterium
CGCACGGTCAGCCGGTCCCACGCCTCCACCTGCCACTCCCCCAGCGCGGTGCGGTGTGGGATGACCAGCGCCGCCGGACCCGTGTCGGCGGGCGCAGGAAAAAGATGACTACGCCGCGGCCCGTAGATCGCCGCCAGCTGCCCGGTCTCCGTCAGCGGGGCGAATGGCCCCGCCACCCACCCCCGCAGATGAGTCGCCAGGCACGCCTGCAACTCCGCATCGTCAATCACGATCGCCACCGTCGTGCCGGTCGCCGCCCGGATCCAGTAAAGCCGGTGCATTCCATCAGCTCCACTCACCCAGCCGCTGCCCGGTCGCATGGCCTGATTCTCCGCAGCCTTGGGTAGTGAAATCACATTCAGCGCCTGGGAAGCACGACCGCCCTCCTCCCACTCCAGCCCCGGCACCCGCCGCCCCAGGCCCGGCGCCGGTCGCATGCCGGAATACTCCGCTGTCTGCTTTCCGCCCGCCGCAAACACCGTCAGCGTCCGGATTCCCACCAGCGCCTCGCACCGCGACGGCAGCTGATCCTTCGCCCTCGCCAGCGCCAGTCCCACCAGCTCCGCGAGATGGCTTTCATACAGCGCATCCAGCCGGTCGAGCTCGTGACCCAGCGTCGCGGAGAAATCCAGCAGCCGCACCCGGTCCGCCGGCTCCCGCTCCTCCACCTGATGCCGCGACAGCCGCTCGCCGCCCCAGAACACCAGGGCGGCGGCGGCCAGCATCGGCCCCAGCGTTAGTGCAGCACGGTGCATTCAGCAGTCACGATGGTCGGGGTCACAAAGGCCAGCCACACCCGCTTCGCCGTCGCAGGCTCGAACTGCGCCTCCGCAGGCCGGTTAAAAGTGCCGGCGAAAAACGGCGTGCCGGCATTCACCGTCACCGCTGTGTCGATGTGCTGGGTCTCGAACAGCGGCGACTCGACCTGCGCCAGCCCATGGCCATGGCTCGAATTTCCCGCCTTCACGGTACGACTGGGAATAAAGCGCAGATCGATGACCTTGTTGTTCATGCCGATGGTCGGGAAGATCTCGAAGCTCCACCCCACAGAGCGCGTTTCGAAATTCCTCGGAACAGCCGGCGCAGAACCTCCCGGCACCCTGCCATCCATCTGCTGTTGTTGGAGCGATTGCTCGGTCTGCTGCCGGGCCGCGGGCGCGGATGGCAGCGGAGGACCGCCATACGGCGGCTCAAATCGGGTCGGATAGATCTGCTCGGAAACCCCCTCCACCATCGCCTTCTCCCCGGAACGGGTGCGCGCCACGATCAGGGATTCCTGAAGCGCCGATTTTTCTCCGACCTTCTGAACCACCTTTTCATACAAGGTCTTGCCATCCAGCCCTGCCCGCAGCAAAGCCGCCGCATCGCCGCTCTCCAGGGAAAAGGCTTCAAAGCAGATCGAGACCTGCTTGGGCCCGTCACCTCCGGGATCGGCCGGCACTTCGACAGGGTCAGCCCCCACCTTGCGCACAAAGGGATCCGCTGCCGCTCCTCCCGGCTCCTGAGCGGGCAGAATCCCGCAGGAAGCCACCAGCATGGAGAGGATGCATCGCTTAGTTTTCATCACATGGTTACGATTTCAGATTAGACATGCCCGCTGGCTCAAAAGAACGCCAAAAGGCGCAGCCCCGGAAGATTCCGCAGACCTGCTCCTTTTCGGCCGCCTTCACTTGCCAAGCACGGTGCAATCCGCGGAGACGATGGTTGGGGTGATAAAGGCGAACCACACCCGCTTCGCCGTCGCCGGGTCGATCTGCGCCTCAGGCGTCCGGTTGAAGGTGCCGATGAAAAACGGCACGTTCGCATTCACCGTGATCGCCGCATTGATTCTCTGCGTTTCAAAGGTCGGCATCTCGGTCTTGGAAAGCCCCTGCCCGTGGATGCTGTTCGGCCCCTTCACGGTACGATTCGGAGCGAACCGCAGATCGACGACCTTGTTGTTGGCTCCGATGGTCGGTTCGACTTCAAAGGTCCAACCGACGTTCCTGGTCTCGAAGGAAGTCGGGCAGGCCGGCGCGGAACCGCTGGGCATGCTGTTCTCCGGCTGGGCCGCGGCGGCAGCAGCAGCCGCAATCGCTGCCGGCGTGGCATTCGGAGCCGGAGCAGGCGGCGTCGGCCGAGAGGGTGGCGTATACGGCGGCTCGTATTCCGTCGGATAGATCTGCTCGGAGATCCCTTCCACCAGCGCCTTCTCGCCGGAGCGCGCCCGCAGCACGATCAGGCACTCCTGCGTGACCTCTTTCTTCTCCACCTTCTGGATCAGTTTTTCATACAAAGCCTTGCCCTCCAGCCCGGCCCGCAGCATCGCTGCCGCATCCGCACTCTCCAGTGAAAAGGTCTCAAAACGCAGCGAGACCTGCTTCGGCCCATCCTGATTCTCGTCGCCGGGAGCTTGCTCGACGGGTGCCTTCTCCGCCTCCGGAGCAAAGGGATCCTTCGTCTGGCCGCCGGCTTCCTGAGCCAGTAGCGCTGAGCAGGAAAGCGCCAGCACGGATAAGATATGTCTTTTGGTATTCATCACATTCCCATCATTCCAGATCCACCACGGCCTCCGCGTCAAAAGAATGTCAAAAAGCGCGCGTCCTTGCTTTCCGCGTCCGTTTCTGCCATCACCGCCTCACCTGCCACGCCCCTCCATGAACCGGCTCTCCCTTTTGCTTCTGCCGGCTCTGCTGACAGGCCTGCCCTCCTGCACCGTGCTGCTGTCGAAAACCAGCCAAGCCCTCCCGGTGGTTCCAAAAGGCGGCACCGCCCGGCAGGTCCACCAGGCGCTCGGCGAACCCGCCGCCAGCCGCAAGCTCGCCCCGCCGATCCCGCTTTCCAAAGATCCCACCCTGCACCGCCGCGGTATCTCCCTGGCCGCGCTCAATGACCACCGCCCCGTTTCCCTGCGCGAGGAGTTCACCCTCCGCGGCCGCTACCGCAAGGACGGCGACCCGGACGGCACCGGCGGCCTTGCCCAGATGTCCGCCAAGGCCTTCTGGATTCCGGAAATCGTCCTGGGTCCCTTCGCCACCCTGGAGTGGCTCGCCCACCCCCGCCAGCGCACCCAGATCGCCGTCTGGTACTCCCCGCAGGGCCGCGAGATCTTCACTCTCGTCAAGTAAGCGCGCACCTTCTGTTAGATTTGAACGACCCCGCGCCGCCTCTGCCCTCCGAGGACCCGCCGAACCGCAGCGTGGCGGGCCTCCGGATCTTCGGCGACGACCTGGAACCGGACGAAATCACCTCCCTGCTCGGCCATCCTCCATCGGATTCCTACCGCCGCGGCGATACGAGAACGATCAAGGCCACCGGTCATGTCCTCACCCGGAAAACCAGCTATTGGGGCCTGAAAGCCCCCGAGGGCCATGGCGATCTCAACGTCCAGGTCACCGCCATCCTCGACCCGCTGACCACCGATCTGGCCGTCTGGAAAGATCTCTCCAGCCGCTACCATATCGATATCTTCTGCGGCTTCTTCATGGGGGAATCCAG
>JAQGPE010000098.1 GCA_028293225.1 Akkermansiaceae bacterium
CGACTACACCTACGAACTCACGGCGACCAACACTGAGACCGGAGATTCCATCAAGGCCCACACCACCCTGAGATCGGTCATCGGCGGCGAAGCGACCTTCCGCTACATCCGCTTCACGACCCTCAAGACCCGGGTTCCTACCAGCGCCAGCACCCAGATCTCCGAGTTTCTCTTCTACCACGGTTTCGACCAGGTCACCCCCGTCGGCGTCGAGAATCCCGGCGGCTCCACCAACCCGAACGGGAATGAAGTTGCTGCGAAAGTCATCGACGGCAGCGTGACCAGCAAGTGGCTCGACCAGAACAGAGCTCCGCTGATTTTCGATCTCGGTGAAAATCCGCCCGCCTTCGACGGCTATGCCATGGCCACGCCCAACGACGCGCCGGAGCGCGATCCGGTCCAGTGGATCCTGGAAGGCAGCAATGACAAGACAACCTGGAGCCTGGTCGACAATCTCACCGCCTTCGATTACCCGACCTCGGTCAACCGTCAGACCTTCGGACAGATCAATCCCCTGCCGGGTCCTTCGCTGATCCCGTATTTCGGCACCGGCCTGGTCGGCAGCGCATCCAGTCTCGTCGCGGGTGACGCCCTCACCCTCACCTACAATGTCGGCTATGCCCAGAGCGCCTCGCTGAGCGACGGCGTCACCGTAACTCCGCTGTCCGGCGCCACCGGGCGCGTGGAGTTCCATCCCACCCAGAACACCACCTACACGCTGACGGCCGTTGGAAAAGGCGGCTACACGGGAACCGCCACCTTTCAGACGACGATCGTTTCTCCCGCCATCAGGGAGATCGCCTACGCGGATTTCAACAGCGCCGGCGATGAACTCACATTCCTCGGCACCTCGAGCATCGTCAACGATTACCCCCTGATCCCTCTGCCGGGCGACCAGAAGCGCCTCCGCGTGACCGACCTGAGCCAGAACCTGTTGAACAGCGTGTGGTTCAGAAAGCGCCAGAAACTGGTCGAGGGCTTCGACACCAGCTTTGGCCTGCAGATCACCCGCCTGGACGGCGCAAACGGTGCTGACGGTATTGCCTTCGTGATTCAGAACGCTCCCCAGGGCAGCGATCTCCTGGTCAGCAATCCTGAAATCGGAGCCCAACCCCAGGCTCTCTCCATCGGGTTCGACACCTTTGCCAACAGCGGCCAGCCGTCCGGGGCGCAGGTCCGGATCGGCAGCGCGGGCCAGACCCTGGCGCTCGTCGATCTCTCCAAGCTGGAAGGATTCCCGCTGAAAGGGCCGGGGCGCTTGCTGGATCCCACCGGCCAGACCGCTCCCTATGCGGTCCATATCTCCTACGTCCCGGGCAGCCTGAGCATCTCCATGGAGGGCATCCTGATCGTCGACAGCCTCGCGGTCGATCTTGGGGCGCTCGGTGCGCTCGACAGCGCAGGAACCGCCTATGTCGGATTCGCCGCACGGACCGGCAGCTCGACGGAAGCCCACGACATCACCAGTTGGACCCTGACCCAGGGTGCTGTCGTGCCCATGCCGGAGTTGAAGCTGCTGGCGTCCAGCATCAATGCGGTTTCCGGACAGGTCTCCCTGACCTGGCAGAGCTCCGCTGCGAAAAACTATCGCATCACCGCTTCGCAGGATCTGACCTTCTGGACTCCGCTTCAGAGTGGGATTGCCGGCCTCGCCGGACAGACCACCGCCACCGTTACTTCGGCTCCCGCCTCGCGGATGTTCTTCCGCGTCGAGGAAGAATAAGGAAAATGCGCACCTTTCGGCCTGGTTTCAGCTCCAGTGTCGTTCATGGATGCCGCGAGTGACCCGGAGATGATTCCGGGTGACTCGCGGCTTTTTGATGCCTTGATCGAAAAGCTCCCGGCCTTTGGCCTCTGTTCAGTTCATAGAGCCCTGAAAGGGCGAAGGAAGACAGCCCAGGGTAACGAGCGTAGCGAGGCGACCCTGGGTCTGGACATCCGGCAGAGCCGCAAGACGGGCGCGTTCGCACATTGCTTCTTTCACAGAGGTCCGGCGCGCCCGCTCTTCTAGCAGGCGCGCCCCACCCTCCATCTGAAGTCCACGGCCAATGGCCGCACTCTCACATTCACCTCCGGACCATTCTCATCCAATGCGGAACTTCCCGATGGATTCCCACGCCTTGGTTGCCTGATTACGACAGGCTTCAAAAATGGGATCGAGAGCGGCTATATTTTCTCCCCGTTCTTCGCAGTTCAGCACGTGGTAGATTTCCTCCGGGCTGAGATCGGAGTAGCCCCCGTCAGACGCGAGGCCTGCTTTGTACAACATCTCAAGCCGGCTGATCCTGCCCTCTTCCTTCATCTTCTGAAGGAATCCGATGGTCAGATCGTCAGAGCATATCCACTCGGCATTGGGGATGATCTCGATTGTCATTCCGGGCAGGAGGGCAGCCTGCGCGGCTTCGACACTGCTCGTCAGAGAGAGTTCGATGATCCAGGTGGGAAAGTTCTCATGCCGCTCCAAGATCCGATCAGCCCAGTCTCTCCATTGGGGGGCGGTCATATAACCGCTCTCAATGGCAGAATAGAGAAGCTGGGCGATCGGTGTCATGGGAGCATCCGGATCAAGCCCGCAGCAGGTTCCAGCCGGTGACCAGCGCCTTCAGGCCAGCCATCTCGATCGACGAGTCAACCCCGCAACCCCACAGGATCCGGCCGTCCTCATGCTGAACCTGCACATACGCCGCGGCGCTCGCATCCGACCCGCCGCGCACCGCGTGCGAGCGGTAATCGGTCACCTTGAAGTCCTTCAATCCAATGCTCTCCAACGCGTGCACGAAGGAGTTGATCGGCCCGTTGCCCAGCCCGCGGGCCTGCTTCTCGACCCCATCGACCACCACGGTGGCGAGGCACTCCACCTGCCCGCGCTCGGTGGTGTGGTGGACCAGTTCGTAGTCCTTCACCGCCAGCGGCGTCTCGATGTTCGCAAAGAACTTGTAGAAGGCATCGTGAATCTCGTCCGGGGTCAGCTCGCGGCCGAGTTCGTCGGCCAGATCGTAGATTCGCTTGCCGACCTGCGGGTGCATGGTCTTCGGCAGATCCATGCCGTGCTCGCGGTCGAGGATGTAGGCGATGCCGCCCTTTCCGGACTGCGAGTTGATGCGGATGATCGCCTCATACGAGCGGCCGATGTCCTGCGGATCGATGGTCAGGTACGGCACGCCCCAGGGAGTGGCGGCGTCTTCCTTGGTTTCCTTTTCGCGGCGGTCCAGCCCCTTCTTGATCGCGTCCTGGTGCGATCCGGAGAAGGCGGTGAAGACCAGCTCGCCGGCGTAGGGATGGCGCTCGCCAACCACCATGCGGGTCACCCGCTCATAGACCGCGCGCAGAGCGGGCAGGTCGGAAAAATCCAGGCCGGTTTCGATCCCGTGGCCGTTCATGTTCAGCGCCACGTTGACGATGTCCAGGTTGCCGGTGCGCTCGCCATTGCCGAACAGCGTGCCTTCCACGCGGTCCGCGCCGGCCATCAGGCCCAGCTCGGTGGCGGCGGTGCCGGTGCCGCGGTCATTGTGGGTGTGCAGCGACAGGATCAGCGAGTCGCGGCGGTTCAGGTGGCGGCCCATCCACTCGATCATGTCGGCGTGGATGTTCGGCGTGGTCCACTGCACGGTGTCCGGCAGGTTGATGATCATCTTCCTCTCCGGCGTCGGCTGCCAGACGTCGATCACGCCGTTGCAGATCTCCAGGGCGAAATCCAGTTCAGTGTCGGAGAAGGACTCCGGCGAGTACTGGAGGATGATTTCTGTCTGCGGGATGCTCGGGACCAGCTCCTTCACCAGCTTCGCGCCCTCGACGGCCAGGTCGCGGATCTGCTCGCGGGTCGCATCACTGAAGGTCACCCGGCGCTGCAGCGGCGAGGTGGAGTTGTAGATGTGGACGATGGCCTTCTTCGCGCCGGCGATCGCCTCAAAGGTCCGGCGGATCAGGTGCTCGCGGGTCTGCACCAGCACCTGGATCGTCACGTCGTCCGGGATGCGGTTCTCATCGACCAGGCGGCGCAGGAAATTGAACTCGGTGTCAGCGGCCGAGGGGAAGCCGACCTCGATCTGCTTGAAGCCGACCCGGCACAGCAGGTCGAAAAACTCCAGCTTCTCCTCCACCGACATCGGCTGCGGGAGCGCCTGATTCCCGTCGCGGAGATCGACGGAGCACCAGATCGGTGCGCTCGAAATGATCTGATCCGGCCAGGTGCGGTCGGGCAACGAAACCGGCGGAAACGGCCGGTATTTGGAAATGGCGTGAGGCTGCATGAAAAAAGATAACGTGAAAGGTTCGGAAAAAGGAACTCCGCGGGAAAGGCGGACCGGTCACCGCTCGGAGGCGGCGATCCTGGGGACGGACGGCGGTAGGAAGAATAGTTCAGCGGGAGGCCAGCCCTAGAAGGAGCGGCCGCAGCTCAAGAAGCCCGCGGAAAATCGTCGTCACGGGCGGGACTTTAAAAGATCACCCGCCCCTGTCGAGGGGAAAGGTAGACTGCCATTCATAGAGCGCCGCAGGTGCGAAATGTGATCGCCAGGGCTGACCGCAGGGAACCCCTGGTAAGGCGCCGGGCGCAGCCGCACGACGGGCGCGCCTTCGCGTCCCCCTACCCGGGAGATATTGACGCGCTCGCTCTTCTTCGTTGTCCGTCTCTCCTTCCGATTCGAGAAGTCAACGGCCGCAGGTCGCACTTTCTATCCTTCAATAGCCGGCGAAATGTCCCGGTTTCCTCTACTGATCCACCGTAAAGATCACATGTCGCCCCGTTTCCCGGGCCCGTGCAAAGAGCTCCGGCAACCCCGAGAACCAGTCCCAGGTGTACTGCAGATCCTGCGCTTCCTTCGGCTGCGAATAGTCATCCGGCAGCCCCCAATAGCGCAGCGCCATGAACTCCGGCGTCACCTCGGCAAGCGCATTCGCAAGGACACGCACCCGGTCGTGGGTAACCAGCGCAATGATATAACCGTCGCCCTGAAAGAGCTGCTCCCCGCCCAGAATGCACCACTTCAAGGGCTCGTCGCCGTTCTCATACCCCAGCTTCCCGTCGGTAAGACAGCGGTGAATCGCATCCCAGGCCTTGTCGGTTTCGCAGACGAAGCCTTCCTCCCAGCGCTCCTCAATCGCCTGGATGCATTCCACCACGCCCTCGTCACCCGGGGCGTCGCGCAAGGCTCTCAGATCCTCATCGGTGATCGCAAAATGAACGCCCCGGCACGCCATGCGGCATGCTCGGATGAGGAGCCCGGCGCGGCAAGCCTTGTCATGCCGCAACGATGACGCATGCCATTGGTTTCTTTCGTCTGGTTTGGCAAATAAAACACGTATCCTTTCCGTTCACTCTGAAACCCATGGCGCTTCTCCGCACCTTTTTCGCCCTCCTTTTCCTCGGCATCATCCTGCCGGCCCACGCCGCCGATGCGACCCCGCGCCATCTCCAGGTGCTCTTCTTCGGCGATGACGACCATCACCAGCCACTGGAGCGCTACCGCATGTTCAAGGAGGTCTCCGGCGCCAGCGCCATCGACCTGACCTACGAAAAGCGCATGGAGGCGCTGAATCCGGAGAATCTCGCGAAATACGACGTCCTCCTGATTTACGCCAATCACCAGACCATCACCCCGGAGCAACTGGACGCCGTCCGCGGCTTCATCGAGCGGGGCGGGGGATTCGTCCCGGTCCACTGCGGCTCGGCCTGCTTCAAGAAAACCGATGGCTACATCGCGCTGGTCGGCGGCCAGATCGAAGGCCACGACACCGGGGTCTTCACTCCCCGCGTGGTCGCGCCGGACCACCCGGTGATGAAAGGCTACACGCCCTTCGAGTCCTGGGACGAAACCTACCGCCACCAGAAGCTCTCCCCCGACCTCACCATCCTGGAGCGCCGTGAAGAGGAACCCTGGACGTGGGTCCGCCAGCAGGGCAGGGGCCGCGTTTTCTACACCGCCTCCGGCCACGATGAGCGCTGCTGGCTCCAGCCCGGTTTCCAGGATCTGCTGGTCCGCGGCATCCGCTGGGCCGCCGGGGACTCGATCGCGCTGCTGAATCTGCCGCCGCTGGAATACAAATCCCCGATGCTGCCGCCGGAGTACCAGACTGACCGGCCGGTGCCGAGAATCCAGGAGCCGCTCTCACCCCAGGACTCCCTGCTGCGCGCCCAGGTCCCCGCCGGTTTCGAGCTGTTCCTCTTCGCCAGCGAGCCGGATGTCGTTCGCCCGATCGCCATGACCTGGGATGAGCGCGGCCGCCTCTGGGTGGTGGAAACGCTGGACTATCCCAACGGCCTCCACACCGGCGACACCGGCCATGACCGCATCAAGATCTGCGAGGACACCGACGGCGACGGCAAGGCCGACAAGTTCACCGTCTTCGCCACCGGCCTGTCCATCGCCACCTCCGTGGTGCATGCCAACGGCGGCGTGATCGTTTCCGACGGCCCGCGCATGCTCTTCCTGAAAGACACCAATGGCGACGACATCGCCGACGAACGCCGCGTGCTCTTCACCGGCTTTCGCATGCACGATACCCACGCTGGAACCTCGAATCTGCGCTACGGCTTCGACGGCTGGATCTACGCGACCGATGGCTACGCGGGCTTCGATGGCGAGGTCGCCGGCAAGCCGATGAAATTCGACACCGGCGTGTATCGCTTCCGCCCCGACGGCTCCGCGCTGGAGTTCCTGGGCAAGACTTCCAACAACACCTGGGGCCTCGGCTTCACCACGAATTTCGACGTGCTCGGCTCCACCGCCAACCGCCAGCCCGCCTGGCAGCTGATCGGCGACGGCGTGGGCAATGTCCGCCGCAGCGACCACGGCACCCGCATCTACCCCGTCACGCTGGATGTCCAGGGCTCCGATGGCTGGGACCCGCCGGTCGAAGTGCTCGGCGACGGCAAAATCCGCGCCAAGGATCGCAACTACACCGCCGCCGCCGGATACGGCATTTATAGTAGCAATCGCTTTCCCGCCGACTGGCAGGATAACCGCACCGCCTTCGTCTGCGAGCCCACCGGCCACTTGGTCTCGCTCGGCCACATGCACACGGAGAACGCCGGCTTCACCACCGACTTCGACGGCAACAATCTCTACGCCAGCACCGACGCCTGGTCCGCCCCGGTCGTCGCGGAGACCGGCCCCGACGGCGCGGTCTGGATCGCGGAC
>JAQGPE010000126.1 GCA_028293225.1 Akkermansiaceae bacterium
TACATGAGGTCATGGAAACACCTTGACCAATCCGGCCAATATCCATAACCGAATGGTGAAATCGAAATTTCGGTCATATTTTGTCACCTATTAGGCAATAAGATTACTTTTAAGTCACGAAATCGCCCCATTTCAGACGAACTGTCACTTTCCCAATCCCAGTCCAATCCACCGATGAAAACCCGCTCGCAAATCCCCTCGATCCTCCGTCTTGCCCACCTGTGTTGCCTGACGTCGCTCGGCCTTTCCTCCCAGGCATTCGCCCAGGCAGGACTTACCAAGGTCGAAATCAACAATCCGGTCGTCGGCACCGTCGTCACCAATCCGGACAACTCCACGACCGTCACGGCCGGCGGCGGCGACACCTATGACAATGCCGACTCGTTCACCTACCTCTACGGCCAGAAGACCGGCGACTTCGACGTGAAGGTGAAGGTGCTGGACGTCAGCGCCGACGATCCCGCCGGCCAGCAGCAATCCGCCAAGGCTTCGCTGCACGTGCGCGCCAACCTCACTTCCGGAAGCCCTGACATCCAGGTCAGCGCCACGCCAATTGCCGGAGCCAATTATGTCGAGACGATCGCCCGCCCCGCTCAGGACGGAGTCACCACCGACCCGCCGCTCAGCGCGCCGGATTTCCGCTACTTTGGCGGCCCCTACCCCGGCACCTTCCGGCCGGCCGCCGGCAGCCTCTACCCGGTCTGGCTGCGCGTGCGCCGGACCGCGAATCTGTTCCAGACCCTGTGCAGCCAGGACAACCTCCACTGGACGGTGCTGGCGGAATACAGCATGGAGTCCTCCTCCTTTCCCGCCACCGTCTACGTCGGCCTCGGCGCGGTGGCCCATACCGATGCCGCCGGAACCAGCGCCAATCGGGTCCGCAGCACCTTCAGCGATTACCAGGACGCCGCGAATCCTCCGGTTCCCAACGACAATGGCACGCCGGTCACCTCGACCAAACCGGGAGCCTTTCCCGCCACGGTGACATCGGTCAACTGGGAGATTTCCCTTCCCACCGACGGCATCGGCAAGTCGTCCGACAATACCCAGAGCGGACCGATCGTCTGGAACACCGGCGGATTTGGCACCATTTCGCGCGACCTGCTTCTCAGCATCAACGGCCAGGGACCCATTCCCTTCTCCACCGGCCGCTACGCCGCGGGAGCCATCGACTTCGGGATCAGCCCGCGGGATCCGGTCGCCGCCCAGTCCAATCTCGGGCCCTATAGCAATCCAAGCCGGGACCGCGACACTCCGGCGATCACCGACGCGGCCTCCCAGGCTTGGTTTCCCTCGCCCAGCGACGGGGTCATCATCCCGACGGCCCGCGTGAATGGCACCCTCCAGTGGAATGACGGGGCCGCCCCCTTCTATCCCCGCACCTATGAGGCCTTGGATTTCTCCAGCGCCCAGTACTTCGACATGGATAGCGGTATCTTCACCAACGGTGTGTTCTACACCCGCATGGCCAAGCTGGGCGAAACCACAGCCAATCCGAATCCGGAAGCAGGCAGCTCCGGCGGCTTCCAGCGCGCGGCCTTCAATATCGCTACCGCCTGGTTCCCCTATGCCCAGGGCTGGATGGCCGGCTCCTTCACCGGCCCGGACGAGGCCGGCCAAGCCTTCTGGCGTTCTCCCGGCACCCACAGCGCCGCCGCGACCCAGGGGACCCTGACGATCAATCCCAACTCCGCCGGAGCGATCCTGAGCTGGCCGCCCCTGATCGACGGCAGCTACGGCGGCCGCGCAGCCTTGGAACTGCCGGGAATCGACTCCCGGGACAAAGGCCTGCTCTTCCTGGTGCCCAACGATGACGGCAGTATCCGCGGCCCCCAGGCCAACTGCGCGGTCAGGCAAATTGACGGCGCCGGCTGGGATATCGCCATCCGCGGCGTGGCGGAAAACCAGACCCTGGACAGCTACATGGCTGCCGGCCAGAGCGAGTTCTCCTTCCTCTTCATCCCCTATACCGCGACGAACCTGACCGGAGGGAGGATCACCGGAACGACCGGGGCCAAGGCGAACTCCGCGGGCACCTTCACCGTGACCCGCACCGAGGCCGGCAGCTACAAGATCGTGATTCCGGGCAAAACGGGCACGGACGGCATGCTGATCCTCCAGCCGGTCGGCTATTCTTCGACCGACGGCACCCTGGTCGACAACAACTCCCTGACCTACCAGTACCAGGACGGCGGATTCGTGGTGCAATCGCGCCACCTCCAGGCCGGCGCCGGTCCTGACGGCTATGACCTCGCGCCGCTTGCCGACAGCGACTTCTACTTCGCCTTCGTCGACTTCACCACCCCGATGTCCCTGGGCTCCGCCACGCCCACGCTGCCGGTCCTGAGCCTCGTGAAGAGCGGCACCAGCGTCACCCTCTCCTGGCCGGCAGCGGTCACGGGCTACACGCTGGAGAGCTCCTCCACCCTGGCCGGCACCTGGACCACGGTCCCGGGCGTCAGCGGCAACAGCGTGACCCTGACGATCACCCCGGCTCTGTCCAAGCAGTTCTTCCGCCTGCGGGCCAACCCGTAAGCGGTCGCGTGAAACCGTGAAATCGGCAGCGGTCCGGTGCTCCAGCGCCGGGCCGCTTCGTATGACCGGACCCGGCGAGGTCGAACTTGCTGAACGCCCGATCCCGATTTACAGCCCCCGGCGTGAACGCATTTCCGCCACCGGGTGATAAAAAGCAGCTTGAGGAAGGGCTGGCCTTCTCCCCCAAGTTCGATGCCGACGGTCTCATTCCCGCCATGGCCCTGGACTCCATCACCAGGGAGCCGCTGATGCTGGCCTACATGAACGCCGAATCACTGAAGCTGACTCTGGAACTCGGCGAAGCGGTCTACTGGTCGCGCAGCCGCAAGGAAATCTGGCACAAGGGCAAGACCTCCGGCCACATTCAGAAGGTCGTGGAGATTCGCACCGACTGCGATCAGGACTCGGTCGTCCTCTACGTACAGCAGCTTGGCGAGGGCGCCTGCCACACCGGCCGCAGCGGCTGCTTCTACCGCAAAGTCGCCGGTTTGAAGGGCGATGACGCACCCGCCCTGGAGTTCCTGGAGGCCGGCCGCGCCTTCGATCCCGAGAAAGTTTATGGAAAGGGCTGAAGAGAACTTGAATTTCCAGCAGAATTCGCGAATTTCACGGTTGCATTTGGACTGGGGTTCCCCTAGTTCTCCCGCCCCTCGCGCCGCCCGGTGCGAAACAGCCACTTTTTTCACGTAAGGAGGACCGCCATGGACATCATCAAGAAGATCGAGCAGGAGCAGATGAAAACCGAAGTTGCCGAGTTCAACGTCGGCGACACCATCAAGGTCCACACCCGCGTTGTCGAAGGTGGCAAGGAGCGCCTCCAGATTTTTGCCGGCATCGTGATCGCCCGCCGTGGCACTGGCGTGAACGCCTCTTTCACCGTCCGCAAGATTTCCTACGGCGAAGGTGTTGAGCGCGTGTTCCCGGTTCACACACCGCGCATCGCCCGCATCGAAGTGGTCAGCAAGGGCAAGGTCCGCCGCGCCAAGCTGCACTACCTCCGCAGCCGCATCGGCAAGAAGGCCATGCTGGTCAAGGCCGCCGCCAAACCCGCCAAGTAATTCCGGCAACGTCCGACAACGCCGACTTTTCCAAAACGCGCCGCGGCCTTGTCGCCCGGCGCGTTTTTTCATTTCCCCGCAGCGGTTGTCCCTTGGCGAGCAGTGGACAATCCGTCACCTTCCCCGCGTGCGCCGCGTCTCCCTTCTGATCGTCATTCCGCTCGTGATCGCGACGGTGGCCATTGCCTGGTGGAGAGGCACCCGGAGGATCGATTTCATGACTCCGCCGAGCGAAGCGTCGCTGGAGGCGGTGCGTGATCAGACCCGCAACAGCGTGCCCGGTCGCTCGAAGCTTTTCTCCACCCCGGCGCTCCCGGACTCGGAGGAGCCGGTCATTCCCGAACCGTTGCGTGAACGCCCGGAGATCGACCCGGGCGATCCGACCAAGCCCCCCACCCTCTCCGCCTATGCAGAGGACGCCGGCAAGGGCGGCGCCGCCATGATTCAGCTGGCGAGCTACATCGAGGACAACGGCTATCCCGCCCGCGCCCTGCTGGCCTGGGAACGGGTGCTCGACCTTTGCAAGCCGGATGCGGCCCAGCGCGATGCGGCTTTCCAGGGAATCCAGCGTCTGCGCCCGACCGCTCCGCTGTGGAATGTCGACCCCATCGGCGCCAAGCGCCTGAAGCTGGAGGTCACCGTGCCGCCAAAAGCGACCACCCCGGAACTCACCGCCACCGTGAAGGCTGTGGCGGACGACCTGGAAAGCATCACCTCCGGCCTGGTGAAGTTCGACTCGGCGGTGCTGATGACCAAGAAAGGCAATCCTTTTAAAGGACTCTCGCTGAAGATCGTGGGGCCGGGAGACAAGCCGGCCGTCACCGGCACCTTCCAACTGGAGCAGATGCCGGAGAGCCAGGACATCGTCACCTACCAGCTTTTCTCAGGCATCTTCCGCCTGGTGGCCGCGCAAATGGCCGAGACCACCGCCTTCACCCCGCCGGTCGCGCCCTCGAACGGCGAGGATCCGCGCACCGCTCTCTGGCAGCGCATCAGCCGGCTTTCCTGGCTGGAGTTCGCCAAGTCCCTGCAGCCTCCGCCCCCTCCGGCGCCCCCCAAGGAAGAAAAAGAGAACACTGGACGGAAGCCCTCAGGCAGGGATCACTAGTGTTATGTTCAAGGGCGCTGCTCCCGGTCTTCTCGCGGTCCTGCTGACGGCCTCCGCGGTCGCGCAGTTCCCGGGACCGCCGCCCGAGCCGGCCGATGCCCCCGATGCGGACGGAAAGCCGCCCGCCCCGCCGGCGGTCAAGGAACTCGATGAGGAGCGCCTGCAGATCGGTGAGGTGATTCTCAACCGCAAAACGCGTGAGATCCGCTTCCCCGCCCAGGTCAACATGGCGGGGGATGAGCTGCTGGAGTTCGCGATCGTCCATGTGAACGGCAAGGTCCACGAATCCCTGCTCTCCACCCGGATTTCCCCGCTGCATCTGAATGTCGCGCTGAAGCTGCTGCGCTATCAGCCCTCGCCGGAACTCTACCCGGTGCTGAACGAAGACGGCACGCCTTCACAGAAATTCCCCGCGGTCCCGGAGGAGGTGAAAGCCGCCTCCCGTCTGGAAGTGAAAGTCGAGTGGGAGGATGAGGGCAAGACCCGCACCGCCCTGATCAACGAGTGGATCACCGACACCACCACCGGCAAATCCATGCCTGCCGATCCGTGGGTCTACGGTGGCTCCTTCACGGCCAACGGCCGCTACGCCGCGGAGGCGACCGGCGATATCCTCGCCATCTATCTCAGCACCACCACCATGGCCAATTTCTCCGGCAAGGACAACGACACCGACGAAGTGTGGCTGCCCTTTCCCAAGCGCGTCCCGCCGGTCGGGACCAAGGTGACCGTCAGCATCCGTCCGTATTCGAAGACAGCAGCACCCGACAAACCATGAAAAGAACCGCCGTCCTTTTTCTCGCCGCCACCCTCGCGGTGGCCAGCGGCCAGGATTCGAAGAATCCCTACCTTTCCCTCCAGTTGGAGATGAAACAGGCCATCGCCCGCGGCAACGCGTGGCTGGCGCAACAACAGAAGGCCGATGGCAACTGGGATGATCCGGAGGTCCCCGCTTTCAGCGCCCTCGCCCTCACCGCCACGGTTCGCGATCCCGGCCTGGATCTGAAGAAGGAGTTTCCCGACAACATCGAGAAAGGCTTCCGCTGGCTCATCGCCCAGCAAAAGGAGGACGGCGGCATCTACAACCGCGGCCTCTCCGTCTACAACACCGCCACGGCCGTCACCGCCCTGACCGCCGCTGCCCGGGACGTCTACGAACCGGCCATCGTGAAGGGGCGCAAGCACCTGATCGGCCAGCAGTGGGACATCGGGAAAAAGAAGGAGACCGACGACAAGAACGACGGCGGCATCGGCTACGGTTCCAAAAACGACCGCACCGACCTTTCCAACACCTACCTCGCCGTCGAGGCGCTGGCGCTTTCCAGCAAGGTCGTCGAGGACGGCAAGCACGGCGACCAGCCCGACCTGGATTGGAACGCGGCGCTCACTTTCATCTCCCGCTGCCAGAACCTGCCGGAGACCAATGACCAGCCCTGGGCCAGCGACGACGAGAAGAACAAGGGCGGCTTCATCTACAACTCCTCCGAAAGCAAGGTCCCGCCGGAAACCCTGCCCAACGGCAAGGTGGCCCTGCGTTCCTACGGCTCCATGTCGTATGCCGGCCTGCTTTCCATGATCTACGCCAAGGTCGGCCCCGACGACAAACGCGTAAAGGCGGTGAAGGAGTGGCTCGGCAAGAACTACACCATCGACGAGAACCCCGGCCTCGGCACCTCCGGCATGTACTACTACTATCAGACCATGTCGAAGGCGCTGACTGTCGCGAAGGTCAACCGCCTGCAACTCGCCGACGGCAAGGAGGCCGACTGGCGCACCGACCTCGCCGAGGCCCTGCTGAAAAAGCAGAAGGGCGACGGCTCCTGGGCTAACGACAACGG
>JAQGPE010000129.1 GCA_028293225.1 Akkermansiaceae bacterium
CGCACGGGCTGAGCAGCCGGACCAGCGCGCGGGTCCAGATCGCGGCGACCTCGCTGAAGCTGCTGCTGATTCTCGGATTCCTGATCGCGGCGATCGTTTTCCCCGGCAAGGGGGATATCCGCTGGCATTTCGAGGCGGCCGACGATCTGGCGCAGATCGGCAGCAAGCAGTTCGCGTCGGCATTTTTCTTCGTGCTGTATGCCTACAGCGGCTGGAACGCGGCGGTCTACGGGCTGGAGGAATGGCGGCGCCAGGGCGATACCGTGAAGCGGGCGCTGCTGACCGGCACGGCGATCGTGATGCTGCTGTATGTCGGGCTGAACATCTCCTTCCTGATGGCGGCGCCGGCCGGTGAGTTGCGCGGGGCAACCCACATCGGCCAGGTGGCGGCGCGGGCGCTGGTGGGGGAAAGGGCCGGGCACATCGTCTCCGGGCTGTTTGCGATCGGGCTGTTTTCCTCGGTGAGCGCGCTGCTGTGGGCGGGGCCGCGGGTGCTGGCGGCAATGGGGCGCGACATGAAAATCCTGTCCTTTTTCGCGCCGGGCGCGGGCAAGGTGCCGCTGCGGTCGCTGCTGCTGCAGATGGTGCTGGCGCTGGGGATGGTGTTCTTTGTCGGCGATCTCCAGACGCTGGTCGACTACACCCAGACCGCGCTGACGCTGTGCACGTTTTTGACCGTCGCCGGGATGCTGATCCTGCGGAAGCGCGACCGGTCCGGCCGGCCGGCGCCGCGCACGACGCTGGTTGCAGCCTTGATTTTTCTCGGCGTCACCGGCTTTGTGATCGTGCGCCTGTTCATGACCGGCGCGATGTCGTCCTTTGTCAGCCTCGCGACCTCGCTTGCATTTGCGCTGTTGTGGTTTCCCTTGAACCGATTCTCCCGACCTTCATGAAACGCCTCCTCGTTCTCCCGCTGTTATTGCTCGCCGCCTGCTCGTCTCCGAAGCCGCCGCGCGGCCAGACCCAGGTGCTCACGCCGGATGAGCCCTTCACCTCGGTGAAAGGCCAGCCGACCGCCGATGACGTGTCCCGTTTCCTGGCCGGGCGCCCGGTCCACCACGGCGAGATCCTTTCCAACTGGCAGCAGAACGGCAACTACCGCGACCACTCCAGCTCCATGCTGATGAACTGGAAGCGTTTTGCCTCGCGGCGCACCGGCTCGCAGCGCGAGTGGTCGGAGACCAACCTGCGGCCGCTGATCGGGAATCCGAGCACGCTGCTGTATCCCTTCGGCGGGCCGGACCTGATGCACGCCGTGGCGCTGTTCCCGGGGGTGTCGACCTATGTCCTGCTCGGGCTGGAGCCGGCGGGGAATCTGCCCAATTTGGAAGGGGCCGATCCGGGCCAGGTGCTGGGCTCGCTGCAGAAGCTGGAGACGGCGATGTCGACCCAGATGCGCAGCGGCTACTTCATCACGAAAGACATGAAGAACGACCTGGCCGGCGGGCCGATGCCGGGGGTCACGCCGATCCTGCTGGCCTCGCTGTCGCTGATGGATGCGACGGTGGAGAGTGTGCAGTCCTTGAATGCCGGCGGGCGGACCGGGGTGGACATTCGCTTCACCCTGCCGGGCGGCGGCTCGAAGCGGGCGATCTACGTGTCCGGCGATCTTTCCAATGGCGGCTTCAACGGCGGTTATCGCTCGTGGGTGAACTCCTATGGCGGCAGCGTGGCGTATTTCAAGGCGGCCTCCTACCTGATGCATGACTCCGGCTTCACCGGGATCCGCGACTGGGTGCTGGGCAACTGCAAGGCGGTGGTGGAGGACGACTCCGGCATTCCTTACAAGGACTTCGATCAGTCCAAGTGGAGCATCAAGCTGTTCGGCGACTACCAGTCTCCGATCGAGCTTTTCGCCAAGCACCAGCAGAACGACCTGAAGGCGGCATACGATGCGATCGGCAGCGGCCCGGCGATTCCCTTCGGCTCCGGCTACCACATCCGCCCGGAAGAGGCCAACATCCTGGTCGCCACGAAGCGTTGAGCCTACGTGAAAAGGGCGCACGATTCGATTGCCAGCCGGGGATCCGTCCCTAAAGTCCCGGCCTCTTAAGTGTCATGAGTGAACTGAAGCACGTCGCGATCGTTGGCGCCACCGGGGCGGTGGGCGAGGAAATGCTCCTCTGTCTGGACCAGCGGAATTTCCCGGTCGGCAAACTCACGCTGCTGGCGTCGGCCCGCTCGGCAGGGAAGATCATTCCATTTCGCGGCCAGGACATCGTGGTTCAGGAACTGACCCATGACAGCTTCGCCGGGGTGGACATCGCGCTGTTCTCGGCGGGCGGTGGCATTTCGAAGGATTTCGGGCCGTCGGCCGCGGCGGCCGGTGCGGTGGTGATCGACAACTCCTCCGCTTTCCGGATGGACGAGGGCGTGCCGCTGGTGGTGCCGGAGATCAACCCGGAAGCGGCGAAGAATCGTCCGCGCGGGATCATCGCGAACCCGAACTGCACCACGATCATTTCGCTGATGGCGCTGGCGCCGCTGCATGAGAAGTTCGGCCTGAAGTCGGTCATCGCCTCGTCCTACCAGGCGGTGTCGGGGTCGGGAGCGCAGGGCATCATCGAGCTGGAAGAGCAGGTCAAGGCGATCGCGCTGGGGCTGCCCTTCGAGCCGCGGGTCTATCCGCGGCAGATCGCTTTAAACGTCATCCCGCAGGTCGATGTTTTCACCGACAACGGCTACACCAAGGAAGAGCTGAAGATGCTTAACGAAGGCCGCAAGATCCTGGGGCATGAGAGCCTGCTGGTTTCCTGCACCTGCGTGCGGGTGCCGGTGTATCGTTCGCACTCGGTTTCGATCACCGCGGTGTTCGAGCGTCCGATCGATGCTGACGAGGCCCGCGCCGCCTATGCCGGCAAGCCGGGCATCAGGGTGGTGGACGACATCGCCAACAAGGTTTTCCCCGTGCCGCTGGATACCACCGGCAAGGACGACTGCCTGGTCGGCCGCATCCGCAAGAATCTGGTGCTGGAAAACGCCCTGGATCTCTGGGTGGTTGGCGATCAGGTGCGCAAGGGGGCGGCTCTCAACGCGGTGCAGATCGCGGAGATCCTTTAAGACGTGAAACCGCGAGTGGACGCGAATTCATGCGAATGAAGACGTGAGGTGCGGCGGAGGCGGACAGGCTGAGCCGTTCCACACCGTCTCCCTTGCATGAAAGGGACGACTCTTATTTTCTTCCCATTCGCGTCCATTCGCGTCCATTCGCGGTTAAATCTTTCCGTCCTCTCCCCTCTCCATTCATGGATCTCAAAACCTATCTTGCCGACCGCGCCGCCGAGGTCGATGCCGCGCTCGATGCCTTTCTGCCGAAGGTAAAGGAGAAGCCGTCCTCGATTCATGAGGCGATGCGCTACACGGTCTTCGCCGGCGGCAAGCGGCTGCGGCCGATCCTGTGTCTCGCGGCGGCGGAGGCCTGTGGTGGCGATCCGGAGAGCGCGATGCCACCGGCGTGCGCGGTGGAGATCATGCACACCTACTCGCTGGTCCATGACGATCTGCCGTGCATGGACGACGACGATCTGCGCCGCGGGCGGCCGACCTGCCACAAGGTCTATGGCGAAGGCATGGCGGTGCTGACCGGCGATGCTCTTTTGACCGAGGCTTTCCTGATTATCGCCCAGACGCCGGCGGCGAAGCGCTATCCGGCGGCGGCCTACGTGGCCGAGCTGGCGCTGACCGGCGGCTCGACGCGGTTGATCGGCGGCCAGGTGATGGATCTGGAAGGCGAAGGCAAGAAGCTGACCAAGGCGCAGCTGGTGAAGATCCACGAGGCGAAGACCGCGGCGCTGCTGGCCACCTCGATCCGGCTCGGGGCGATGACGGCGAATGCCTCCGATGAGAAGCTGGAGGCTCTGACGACTTTCGGCCATGCGCTCGGGCTGGCTTTCCAGGTGATCGACGACATCCTCGACGTGACCCAGTCGACCGAAGTGCTCGGTAAGACCGCCGGCAAGGATGTGGCGGTGGAGAAGGCGACCTATCCGTCCGTGCTTGGCCTGGACAAGGCGCGCAAGGAGGCGGCGAAGCTGACCAAGCAGGCCCTGGATGCGCTGGATCCTTTCAAGAAGAAGGGGGCGCGGCTGAGGGAGATCGCCGGGTATCTTCTGAAGCGGGAGTATTGATCTGCTCTCTCCTGTGGAAAGAGGAGCGAAAGCACCGGCCTACCATTTCTCCACCTCCGCGGTGACCAGGAAACGCAAGCGATCCGGCACGGCCTGCAAGGTGCCCGGCAGCGTGGTCATGCATGCTCCGTCCCTGTCGATGGTGGCGATTTGAATTCCCAGGCCGGGAGCGCTGAACCCAACCCCCAGCACGGGTATCCCCGGGGCCAGGGTGACGGTGGTGTCCGAGCTGAAATCCCGGTTCAACTGGATCTCTAGTACTTTTAGCAGCTCGACAGAGGTCCCGTCGGTGAGGTCGCCTTCTGAAGCATTGATCGACCCGATGCTGGCGCTGATGGCCGCGGGAGTCAGACTCCGCAGGTGGATGGAGTCGCCGACCTTGGAGAATCTCTCCTGATTGATGGCGGCGAACTGTTCTTTGAGCGCCTGATGGATTTGGGCGGAGCGGGTGAGAAATTCCAGGGCTCGCGGCTTTGAAAGGCCGAGGCCGGTCAGATGGTCCGCCTGGTCTTCGATGGAGCTGCCAGGACGATACAGACGCGGCATCTTCTTGAGAAGGTCGCCGGGGAGGAGGACTTTCCCGGGCTTTGTGTCCTTGGTCCTCTCGTTCCGAGGGCTCGCTTCAGACGATGCCACCGGGGTTTCATGGGAAGCATGGCCGGTTGCTGCGCGGGCAGGTGCGAGATCAGCCACCGGGTCCGGGCCTTTGTGGATCCGCTTCACCGAGACGATGATGAGCAGCCCCAACAGCAGCAGCGTGATCAGAAGACGCCTTGTCCTTTGAGAGGCGTTACTTTTCGGATGATCGGGAGGCGGCATCTTCCTGAAGAAGTCCGCCGGGGATAAGAATTTTCTGGGGTTTCTGTCTCTGGTCCTCTTTTGCGCGCCTGCTTTTCAGGAGGGCCGCTTGTTATTGCGGTTTTCCCACACGTACCAGTTTTCGATCTTCTCGCGGGCCCATGGGGTCTTGCGAAGGAAGGTCAGGCTGGATTTGAGGCTGGGGTTGTCCTGGAAGCAGCGGACGCGGACGCGGTGGCCCATTTCCTCCCAGCCGTGTTTTTCCTGCAGGAAGCGGACGATGGTTTCCAGGGTGATGCCGTGGAGGGGATCGCGCGGGTGGTTCTGCGGCGGCGGGAGTTCGTCTTCGCTCATGGTCGTCGCAGGAGGATCAGGGTTTCCAGCCGCCGCGTTTGCAGACGTGCTTGAAGTGTTTGG
>JAQGPE010000131.1 GCA_028293225.1 Akkermansiaceae bacterium
GAAAGCGCCGGTGCGAATCCCGGTCCGGCCTGCTATGGGCGCGGCGGCCCGCTGACCCTCACCGATGTGAACCTGCTGCTGGGGCTGATGGACCCGGACAAGGCCGGCATCCCACTCGACCGCACCGCCGCTCAACAGCGCCTGCACGAACTCATGGCTGCGATGCAGGCTTCCACCGGCCAGCCCGTGGAGGAGACCGCCCTGCTGGCAGGCCTGCGTGAAATCGGCGTGGAAATCATGGCGGAGGCGATCCGGGCGATGAGCCTGCGGGAGGGCAGCTCGCCGCAGAACCATGCGCTGCTGGCCTTCGGCGGCGCCGGTCCCCAGCATGCCTGCGCCGTTGCCGCGCGGTTGGGCATTTCCACCGTGCTGGTGCCGGCCGATGCCGGGTTGCTCAGCGCCTGGGGGCTGGAAATGGCCCGCCGCCAGGAGCAGCGCGTCCGCCAGGTGCTCGCGCCTTTTTCGGCTCTGGGGGACCGCACCTTGTCGCTTTGGCAGGAACTCGCGCAGGAAGCGACTACGGCGCTTGGCGTAGATCATCCGGTTCTTCGCTGGCTGGCCGACATCCGGCTGATCGGGCAGGACGCCACCATTCCGGTGGAGGCGCCTTCCCCGGACATTTCACTGGCCGGCCTTTCTTCCTCCTTCGCCGCCGCGTATCGCCAGCTTTACGGCTACCCGCCTCCAGCTGGCCGGGCGATGGAACTGGTCGCACTGCGGGTGGTGGCGGAGGAGTCCGCAGCGGCGCAGCCGGTGGAGGAATTCCCCGCCGAAAGGGAAGCGGGACCGCTGCTGCTGCAGGATCGCTTTTCCACCTGCGTGATTGCGGAGGGCTGGACCTGCCGTCGCGGTTCCCGCGGCACCCTCCTGTTGGAGAAGGCCGCGGCCTCGACCTCATCCACCGCTACCATGCCTGCCGCGGTGCGCGCGGGACTGTTCCGCAGCCGCATCGAGGGCATCGTCACGGCGATGGGCGAGATGCTGCGTCGCACGGCTCTCTCGACCAACGTCAAGGAGCGCCTCGACTACTCCTGCGCCCTGCTCGATGCCGATGGCCGCCTGGTCGCCAGCGCTCCGCACGTGCCCGTCCACCTCGGCGCGCTCGGCGTCTGCGTGCGGGAAACGCTGAAGGTCATTTCGCCCGGACCCGGCGATGTGGTGGTGACGAATCACCCGGCTTTCGGCGGCTCGCACCTGCCGGACGTGACGGTCATCGCACCGGTCCACGCGCCGGACGACAGCCTGCTGGGCTACGTGGCGAACCGCGCCCACCACGCGGAAATCGGCGGCATGGCCCCGGGCTCGATGCCTGCCGGCGCGCGCTGTCTGGCGGAAGAGGGCGTGGTCATTTCACCATGCCTGCTGGTCCGTGCGGGAATGCCGGTGTGGGAAGAAGTCACCGCCCTGCTGACCGGCGCCGAGTGGCCGACCCGTCGCCTTTCCGACAACCTCGCCGACCTCGAAGCCCAGCTCGCCGCCTGTGCCCATGGCGCTGCGGCTCTCCGCACCCTGGCAGAGGAAGACGGCGCCGCGACGATCCGCGAAGACCTGACTTCCATCTTGAGCAATTCCGCCGCGCGCATGGCGGAGCGTCTCGATGGCCTGAACCTGGATCGCACCGCACGCTCGGCCTTCGATGACGGCACGCCTCTGGAGCTGCACGTGACGGCCGTGGATGGCCGCCTGACGCTCGACTTCACCGGCACCGGTCCGGTGCATCCGCGCAATCTCAATGCCACGCCGGCGATTGTCCGCAGCACTGTCCTGTTCGCCCTGCGACTGTGGCTTGGCGAGGATCTGCCGCTGAATGAAGGCCTGCTGGAAGCGGTGGACATCGTCATCCCGGAGTGCTTGCTGAATCCGCATTTCCCGGCTGACTCCGCCGCCGCCCCGGCCGTGGTGGGCGGCAATGTCGAGACCAGCCAGCGCCTCTGCGATCTGCTGCTGGAAACGCTCGATCTCGCGGCGAACGGGCCAGGCACCATGAACAACTTCCTCTTCGGCGATGAGACCTTCGGCTACTACGAGACCATCGCGGGCGGCTCCGGCGGCGGCCCTCATCACCACGGCAGCAGCGGCCGCCACGTCCACATGACCAACACCGCCATCACCGATGTGGAGGTGATGGAGCACCGCTACCCGGTCCGCCTGCATGAGTACGCCATCCGTGGTAGTTCCGGTGGGACGGGGGAGAAGCGCGGCGGTGACGGCGTGGTCCGCACCATCGAGTTCCTCCGGCCGCTGACCGTCTCCTTTCTGACCCAGCGCCGCACCACCGCGCCGCGCGGCCTTCACGGCGGGCAGGACGGTCAGCCGGGCCGCCAGACCCGCAAGCACGCCAATGGGGCTGAGGAAATCCTCCCGCCCGCCGTGACCTATCATGCCGAAGCCGGAGAACAGGTCCGCATCGAGACCCCCGGCGGCGGAGGGTGGGGGCTGCCCGGCGGCTCGCTGTCGATCTGAGGATTTCCGGGCGGAGGCTCAGTCCCGCATCAGGCGCAGGCTGTTGAGGATGACCAGCAGGGTGGCGCCGGTATCCGCCAGGATGGCCCACCACATGTTGCTGACGCCAAACATCGTCAGCACCAGGAAGATCGCCTTCACCACCAGCGCGAAGGTCAGGTTGAAGCGGATGATTTTCAGCGTGCGCTTGCCCATGCTGATAGCTTCGGCGACCTTGGTGAGGTCGTCCTTCATCAGAGCGATGTCAGCGGTTTCGATCGCCGTATCGCTGCCGATCGCGCCCATGGCAAAGCCCACGCTCGCGACCGCCAGCGCGGGGGCATCGTTCACGCCGTCACCGATCATGCCGACGTGCTCATACCGCTTCACCAGTTGCCGGATGTGCTCGACCTTCTGATCCGGCATCAGTTCGCCATGTGCCTCGTCGATGCCGGCCTGCCTGGCGATGGCTGCCGCGGTCTTCTCATTGTCGCCGCTGAGCATCACGACCTTCTCCACACCGGCGGCGTGGATCTTTTTCAGAGCCTCGATCACTTCGGGACGGAGGGTGTCCGCGATCGCGATGATCCCCAGCAGCTCACCGGCACAGCCCGGATGAGGCTCGTGCCCCACGATCGCCAGCGACTGCCCCTGGTCTTCGATTCCCGCCAGGATCCTCTCCACCTCGGGACTGCACGTCCCGGTATCGTGAGCCATCCGGTGGTTGCCGATGAAATGGGGGTGACCCTCATAGTTTGCCTTCGCCCCGCGCCCGGTGACGGACCGGTAGTCGGTGGTCTCCACCAGCTTCAGCCCGCGCTCCTTGGCGGCTCTCGTTACTGCCAGCGCCAGGGGGTGTTCGGAGTGAGCATTGATTGCCGCGGCCCTCGCCAGCACCTCGTCTTCGTTCAGATCGGAAAGAGTGGTGATCGCGACCACCTTTGGCTCGCCCTGGGTGATGGTGCCGGTCTTGTCGACGGCCAGCGCTCTCAGCTTGCCGACCGCCTCGAGGTAGATGGCGCCTTTGACCAGGACCCCGCGCCTCGCCAGGGCGGTGATGCCGGAGATGATGCTGACCGGCGTGGCAATCACCAGCGCACAGGGGCAGGCGATCACCAGCAGCACCAGGGCCCGGTAGATCCATGGCTGCCAGGACTGGCCCATCAGCAGCGGCGGCACGATCGCCACCAACAGCGCTACGGCAAATACCGTAGGGGTGTAGACGGCGGCAAAGCGGTCGACAAACCGCTGGGTCGGAGGGCGCTCATGTTCCGCTTCACCCACCAGCTTGACGATCTGGGCCAGCTTGGATTCGCCTGCTGTCTTGGTCACGCGGATGGTGAGCGAGCCATCGCCATTGATGGTGCCGGCATAGACCGGATCGCCAGGGGCCTTTGAGACCGGGACGGACTCGCCGGTGATCGGAGCCTGGTTGACGGAGGACTCCCCGGAGACGACTTCGCCATCCAGCGGGATGCGGCTGCCACTTTTCGCCAGGATCGACTGGCCCACGGTGATTTCCGCAACCGCGGTTTCGACCGCCTCCCGGCCGTCCTGCAGGAGGAGAGCCGTGGGCGGGGAAAGATCCAGGAGAGTGTTCACCGCCTTGCGCGCCCGCTGGCCCGCCCAGGACTCCAGGAGTTCCGAAAGGGAGAAGAGGAAGACGACGCTGGCCGCCTCCGCCTGGTCGCGCAGCAGCCAGGCTCCGACGACCGCCACGGTCATGAGCACATTCATGTCGAGGCGCCGCGACCGCAAGCTGCTCCAGGCGTGTGGAAAGACGAGCCAGCCCCCGCTGAGAACCGCGACGGCAAAGAAGCCGAGTGAAACTTCCGGTGCCAGGTGGGCGAAGTATCTCAGGGCCAGCCCCAATGCCGTGGCCACGCCTGAAGTGGCGACCAGCGCGATCTGGGTGCGCGTCAGTTCTCCATGTTCGTGGCCATGACCGCAGCCGCCTGCGCCGCAGGAACTGCCGGAGTCGTGATCGTGGTCGTGTTCTTCAGCTTCATGGTCGTGCTCGTGGCCGC
>JAQGPE010000154.1 GCA_028293225.1 Akkermansiaceae bacterium
CTGATACTTCTTGGAAAGAGTATCCTGCAACTCCTTCGGAATGCCACCCTCTCCGGCTCTTTCCTGGACGCGCAGGAGAGCGCTCTGCGCCGGGGAAACGGCGTCATTCAGATAGGAAACCAGTGCGGCGGCTTCCTGCGAGCGCAGGAACTCCGACTTGGCGGACGAATTGACCTGCGCGAAATAGGCCCGGTTGAGCAAGGAACTCATCTGCTCGTGGGCCGTCAGATCCTTGCGGGCCAGATCGACGAACTCCAGGCCGGCCTGGCGGTAGAGCGTCAGCTCCGTCCGGTAGGCCGGGAAAAAGCCTGCCCCTTCGCGGAACAGGAAGATGATGATCAGAACCAGAATGACGACGGTCAGACCGGCATTCGCGCCGAAGAATCCTTTGTAGAGCCCGTCCGTGCTTTTCTTCCGTTTGCGGAACGGATGACCCAGCGGGACGGAGGGTTGAGATTCAGAATCCGGCATGCGCGATGAGATGGCAAACTTGGGGGGACGAGGACGAAATGGCAATCCTCACAAACCAGCAGGCACGGTGACCGTGTTCCGGGGCCAGGCTTCACGACGGGCTCTTCCAAGCCACGGCACGCGATCGCCGATACCTGATGGTTCGAAATTCAGGAGGGGTCTAACGGGCTTGCAAGCGCAATGCACCGATTAGTTTGGGACGAAACCGAGACGTTTCGCGATTTCCTGACCATCCTTGCCGATGGCGAAATCCACGAAGGCCTTGGCCGTGTCGTCAGCTTTCTCTGGAAGGTAGTAGTAGCAGGCGCGGCTGTAGGCGTAGGTCTTGGCGTTCGCAGCGACCGGGGCGGTGCCTTCGATGGTCACGTCCGTCAGGCCCGGGCCCTTCGAATAGGCGAGGCCGACGTAGCCGATGCCGTTCTTGTTGCGGGCGACTTCCTGGGAGATCTGCTCGTTGCCGGCCAGCTTCTGGGAATCGGGAGCATAGTCGCGGCCCTTCATGGCCAGATTCTGCCAGTCCTTGTAGGTGCCGGAGGAAGTATTGCGGGTGTAGATGGAGATCGGGCCCGGGGTGCCGCCGACTTCGCTCCAGTCCTTCACCTGGCCGGTGAAGATCTTGGCGACCTGCTCCTTGGTCAGGGACTTGACCGAGTTGGCCTTGTTGACGACGACCACGATCATGTCGTGGCAGGCTTCGATTTCCTTCAGGGTCACGCCCTGGGCCTGAGCGGCGGTCAGTTCCTCAGGCTTGGCCTTGCGGGAAGACATGCCGATCTGGGCGGTGCCGTTGGCGAGAGCCGGGAAAGCGGTGGCCGAGCCTTCTGCGGCGATCTCGAACTTCACGCCATCGTGCTTGGACTTGAAGCTCTCGGCGAGCTGCGGGACCAGCTTGGCACCGAGCGTGTCGGAGCCTTTGATGCTGATCGTCTGGGCTCCGGCGGTGGCGGTAAGGATCGCTCCGGCCAGGAGACCGATGGTCATACGAATGGAATTGCGCATAAGGGCAGTTGTTAGGTTCACACCGCGGGCGGCGTTCACCAGCATGGATGCCAAGGGCCTGAAAAAGGTCCATGGGCGCACTGTGACAGCTTCGTCACATTCGCCTGACCCGCCCGCTAAATCACTCACGTTCAGGCGTTGGATTGCCCTTTTCCTCGTGCCATCCGGGTAGCAGGAACAGCGAGCCCAGCATGCTGACCAGGATGCCGATGATGGCCACATTGCCCAAACTGTCCAAAGCGTCACTGGAAGAAAAACACATCGAGCCGAAGCCGATCAGGTTCGAAGCCCCGCAGAACAACAATGCCTTGCCGGTGCCGTTCCAGAACTCCTTGAAGCAGGACCCGGTGCGGCGCAGCGTGAGCGTCACGTGGATCGCGTAGTCGATGCCGGTGCCGAGCAGCAGCGGCGTGGCCATGAGGTTCACGAAATTCCACTTCATCTCCAGCAGACTCATGGTCGCCAGCATGACCAGCGTGCCGATGATCATGGTGAAAATGGCGAACCAGACATCCCGGGCACGGCGGAAAATGAAAGCCATCATGCCGATCAGCAGCAGCCCCATCGGCACCAGCATGCGGGTCAGATCCTCTTTGATCACGCTGCCGATCGCCGGCTTCAGCAGGTTCCAGCCAGCCAGATAGATGCCATCGCCGTTCAGCGCGCGCAGCTTGGGATAGCCATTCGTGCTTGGGTCCACCTCCCTGGCGGGCAGGACCGAGCCGAGCAGGTAGCCGCTGCCATCGCTGTTCCGAACCATGAAAAGGCCCATCAGTTCCTTCGCCGCGGGCGAAGTGGGAACGACCAGCGCATTGCTGGAAGTCGCGGCGGCAAGCGACTGGAAGACCATTTTTCCCAGCCCGGTCCCCTCCTCCGCGAATCCCGCCGTGTCGGCTTCAGCCAGCAGGCGCGGCGACTGCGCGGCGAGTTCCGCCAGCACCTTGCGATTCTCCACCTGATGCGCCGGGTCCGGCCACCAGTAGGACGGCAGGGTTGATTCCAGCAGCACGCCACCCGATTTCGCTCCGTCCAGACGGCCCTGGGCCTCTTTCAGCCGCGCGACCATCGAGGCG
>JAQGPE010000159.1 GCA_028293225.1 Akkermansiaceae bacterium
GCGGGCCCGGCTGCGGGTGAAGTCGAAGTGTTCCAGGTCGAGTCGCGCATTCGCTCCGCGCTGGTGGAAGAAGGTCCTGCGGCCGCTGCCGCTGACGCTCATGACATCGGTGTGGGAGGTGCGGGCGGCGTCGCTGCGATGCAACTGCGCGGTGTCGATCCCGTGCGTCGCGCAGTCGGCCAGAATCCAGTCGCCATCGGCATCCCGTCCCACCATGCCGACGGCTTCCAGAGGATAGTCCGCACCCATGGCGGCCAGGTCCTTCAGGACATTGTAGGGGCCGCCGCCGTTGGCGAGCGACTCGTCCAGGATGGTGGCGAGCGTGTCCTGGTCGGGGTAGTGGTCGACGGTCTTGACCCGGTCCACGATGAAGTTGCCGCCTGCGAGAATGCCGTGACGGTCATTGTTCATGGTGCGGCGGGGAGGTTCACGGTGGAGGAGTCGTTTTGCTGCGACTCCAGCGCAGCGGCATAGATCTCATGGGTGGCCACCGCTTCGGCAACCGTCGCGCAGCCGAAGCGGCTGCCGAGCTGTCCGGCCCGCTCGGTGAGATAGGAAGCCCACATTTGCTGGATCAGATCCGGGAAGCCGGGTTCGAAGATCCCACCGGTGATGGTCTTGAATGGCGTGCCGAAGCCGAGATCGGTGCGCTTCCACCATTGCTCGGCGCCCCGCTCGAAAAGGTGCAGCGTCTTCGGTTCGGCGGTGCTGAAGCGGACCCCTCCCTCGGTGCCGGTGACGTCCAGGAACCAGGTGTTGGTGGCGCCGGGAGACAGCCGCTTCATTTCAAGGCGCAGCGGCGTGCGCTGGCCGTCGATGGATGCCCAGCAGTGCAGCAGGGCGTTGTCCCAGGTGTCGCAACTCGCAAGGCCGCCGCGGCCGTCGGGCCGCTGCGGATAGCCTTTGGTCAGCTGGGCGGTGAGAGTCTCCGGCCGCCAGCCGAGCCGCAGCGGCAGATGGCAGGCGTGCATGCCGAGATCCCCGAGCACGCCGATTTCTCCGCAGCTGATATTCTGGCGCTTCCAGTTCGCCGCCTTGCCCGGGTCCAGATCGCTGCCGTGGTGGAAGCCGAAAACGGCCTCCAGCGGCCTGCCGAGCGCGCCGCTTTTCAGGTAGTCGAAAGCGCGCTGGGCACCCGGGAGGAAAGGGAACTCCGAGCTGCAGCGTACAAAGCGGCCGCTGGTTTCCACGGCTGCCGCGAGACGGCGGGCCGTGGCCAGGTCGATGCCGAAGGGCTTCTCGGCCAGCAGATCTTTTCCGGCCGCCAGGACGTCCTGGTAGATCGCTTCATGGAGGTGATGCGGCACCGCGACGTAGACGACCTCGACCGGGGGGTCGGCCAGCAGTTCGCGGTAGTCCGTCACGCAGCGCGGGGCATCCGGAAGTTCAGCGAACCAGTCCAGGGCGGCGGGATTGAGATCGGCGACAGCCGCAAGCCGTGGCCGGACCGGGACTTCTGTTAGGGAGCACCAGCGGGCGAAGGCGCTGGCGATTTCGCGGCCCATCAGGCCGCCTCCGATGATGCCGATCGAGACAGTGGGTTTCATGGTGGGGAAGGGGAGTGGTCGATTTCGCGGCGATAGGCGCGGGCCAGCAACGTCACCGGCTGGATCAGCCCGACCGCCATCCCGGCTTGAGCCAGGCCACGCTGGATCTGCAGATGGCAGCCCGGGTTCGAGGTGGCGACGACGCTCGCGCCGGTGCTGCGGATGTGGTCGATCTTACGCTGGAGCAGTGCCGCGGAGGTGGCGGGCTGGGTGATATTGTAGACTCCGGCGCTGCCGCAGCACCACGACGACTCCGGCAGTTCGACGTGAGTGACCCCGGGCAGCAGGGCGAGGATCTGGCGTGGCTGGATTTTGATCTTCTGGCCGTGGGTGAGATGGCAGGACTCGTGATAGGTCACTGTCATCGGCCCTGGGCCGGGAGCGGCCAGTGGGGCGCGGCAACCGGTTTCGGCCAGCCATTCGTGGATGTCGCGCAGCTTCGAATCCCAGAGCCGCGCGAGCGGGCCGTAGTGCGGGTCTCCGGCCAGAAGATTGGCGTAGTGGCGGAGGTGCGAGCCGCAGCCGCCGGCGTTCGAAATGATGGCGTCGTAGTCGCCGGGTGGAAGGAGATCGATCATCCGGCGGGCCAGGGCGGCGGCCATTTCAGGTTCACCATTGTGGGAGTGCAGGGAGCCGCAGCACGGTTGCAGCGGCGGAGTATGGACCGTGCAGCCATTCGCCAACAACACATCGGCGGTGTCGCGGTTGATGTCCGGGAAAACGAGATCCTGGATGCAGCCGGTCAGCAGCGCGACCCGATGCAGGGCGGGGCCGGTTGGCTTCTCAACCTCGCGGATCAACTGGTGGGAAAAGCGCGCGGCCACCGTGGGGGTTTGCGGCTCCAGCGCCCTCAGCTTCGCAGGGAGCAGCCGGGTGAGGCCCAGCCGGCGGAAAGCGTTTTGAGCGCCGCTGCGTTGATAGAGGTACAGCAGCCGCCCGGCGGTGCGGAGAGCTTGCGGGCGGGTGAAAAGGAAGGCGAGGGTGAAGCGCCGCCACAGCTCGCGAGCGGGCGTATTCTGCGGCAGGGGCGTGGCCTCGATTTCCGCGCGGGAAACTTCGAAAAGCCCGGCGTAATTGACTCCCGCGGGGCAGGCGCTCTGGCAGGCCAGGCAGCCGAGGCA
>JAQGPE010000018.1 GCA_028293225.1 Akkermansiaceae bacterium
AAGGAAATCCTGCTGCTGGCGACCCGTCTGCATGAGCTGCGGGACCTGCTGGCGCAGACGCTTTCAGGCGAGTCCTGAGCGGCTTGCCCGGCGCGGGCCATCGCTACATTCCACAGGAAACGATCCCCATGTCCGATTCTGCGACCTGTTCGCTTTGAATGACATGGAAACGCTGCGCGGGGTCTCGCAGCGACGTTGACGGGCTTTCGCGACGGGTCTAGCTACACGGTCACTCTCGTCTCATCGGGCAAATTCATTTGACCCGTGGGATGATGAAAACCCGTCGCCGCACCGTGCCTGCACGTTCCTTTTTCCGTCCTCCGGCCCGCCCTTTCCAGGTGGGTTGCGGGCATGGCAGCGCCGGTTCATTCCCCCGCCGTTTCGTCCTGTTGGCCGTCCCCTCCCGGTCCTGTGGCAGGAACCTCTTGTACCCAAGCAGGAACCCAAACCAACCGACAAAACCCATCGAATGAACCAAGATCGGAAACCCATGAATCGAAAACCCAAACGGAACCTGAAACCCTTTTTCGCAGGAGGGCTGCTGGCCATCGCGCTGGCAACTACCGCAAGCATCGGAGTCGCCCATGCGTCCACCGCTGCGATCTACGGCGGCGGCCCCTTTTACTCCGGCGGCCAGAGCGTCATGAATGCGGTGCGCCTGTCCGGCTACAACACGGTGGTGCTGTGGACCATTCACATCAATTCCTCCAACGGCGACCTGGTGCTGAACGATCAGCTCGTGGCCTCCAACGGCTCTTACGTGGGCAATGCCGCGTGGCCGGGCCTGCTGGCCTCGCTGCGGCAGCAGCCGACCTCGGTGAACCGGATCGAGATCTGCGTCGGCTCATGGGGCGTGGATGATTTCGGCAGCGCCCGGACCCTGATGAATACCCAGGGCACCGGCTCCACCTCCATCCTCTACCGGAACTTCCAGGCGCTGAAAAACGCCACCGGCGCGGATGCGATCAACTTCGACGACGAGGTGCTCTACGACGCCACCGCGACGGTGCGTTTCGGCCAGATGCTCGGCGCGATCGGCTACAAGGTCAGCCTCTGCCCGTATACCAACACCGGCTTCTGGCAGAGCGTGAAATCCCAGCTCGGCAGCACCGTGGACGCCGTCTACCTGCAGTGCTACGACGGCGGGGCGGGCAACAACCCGGCCACCTGGAACAGCCTCTTCGGCGGCCTGAAGGTGATCCCCGGCGTGTGGGGCAGGCACAACAACAACAGCGCCGGTGATACTCCGGACACCGTACAATCGAAAATGGCCGGCTGGCGCAGCTCCGCCGGGACCAACGGCGGCTTCATCTGGCTCTACGATGACGTCCAGAACACCGCCAACGGCTACGGCCCGATCGAGTACGCCAGCGCCATCCACGCCGCCTACGGCGATGCCAAGCCGGCCTTCCAGATCGTCAACCAGAACAGCGGCAAGGCTCTGGACCTGATCGGCGGTAGCCTGGGCAACAGCTCGCGGATCAACCAGTGGAGCTTCGACGCCAATGGCAAGAACCAGCGCTGGATCCCCTACCCCAGCGAGGGCGGCAACCATTTCATCCTGGTCTCCGGCGTCAGCGGCCGCGCCGCCTCGATCGAGAACGACTCCACGGCCGACGGCGCGCAGCTCCAGGCCTATGACTACACCGGCAACGACACCTCCCAGCAGTGGGATCTGCTCGATGCGGGCAGCGGCTGGTTCAACATCCGCAACGTGCGCAGCGGCAAGGTCCTGGACGTGCTGAATTTCAACACCGCCGACGACGGCAAGATTCAGCAGTGGACCAACAGCAACAACACCGCCCAGCGCTTCCGCCTGCAACCGTGGGGCAACTACTTCATCCGCGCGGCCTCCGGGAAATGCATCTGCGTGCAGGGCGCGGGCAGCTCGAACGGCAACGGGATCATCCAGTACACCCAGCAGGACAATCCCTGGTTCAAGTGGCGCTTCGAAGGCGTGGGTGACGGCAACCTGCGCACCACCAGCCTGAATGCCACCGGCCGGGTGCTGTGCGTCGTGGGCGGGTCCGCCACCGCTGCGGCGAACTGCCATCTCTGGGACTACAATCCCGCCAACGCCGGCGACCAGAAGGTGCGGATCGTCCCGCAACTCAACGGCCGCTATAAGTTCTACTTCGTCCACGACGGCAGAGCTGGGACGTCCCCGGCGGCCAGACCGGCAACGACGTGCCCCTGCAGCAGTATCCGAACAACGGCTACAACTGGCAGGAGTTCACTCTGGAGAGAACGCCGTGATGCTACGGGAGAAGGCGTAGATCTTTGAAATCAGGGCGGCTTCCGGAAACGGGAGCCGCTTTTCGCGGTGCGGCGGCGATTCCAGCCGCGCGCTCACGAGAGATCCCGCTCCGCAAACTTCCGGTACTTTCCCGTCTCAAACTCCATCTTTCCGACCAGGGAAAGGGCCTTCTGCCGGTCCCCCAGCGCTACCGCCCGGATCATCGAACACTTGAGGGAATCGCCCTCCTCCTCCCCCAGGTCCCGGATGTCGGCCAGCTTGCCGAGGAAGGTGTCCACGGCGAGGTCAGGCTCCGTTTGGGCCACCATCATCAGCATGGAGATCAGAGCTCCCTTGAATTCGCCCAGATCATGCAACCAGTCCTCCAGATCTTCGAATAGCTCCAGAGCTTCGTCCGGGTAGCGTCCGCCCAGTGACTGGAGAATCCAGACCAGCGTGCTGGAGAACAACCCTTCTTCGATCACGCCGATGGCCAGCAGCCGGCTTTCGTCAGGATCCAGGCTGTCGATAAACGGCGGCGTGTCCGGACTCACCTCCGCGAGAAGCTTTCCCGCCCGCGCGGTCAGCTCCTGTTGCTGTCGTTGCTGCTCCGGGGTCTTCATTCGCTGCGTATGTCAGATACGATAAAGGCCGCCGGGAATTTCTTCCCGGCGGCCTGAAAAATGACATTGGTGAGACAGTCGATCAAGCCTGGCTGGAACGACGGCGGCGCAGAGTCAGCAGGCCGAGGCCGGCCGACAGCAGCGCAACGCTGGCTGGCTCGGGAACCGTCGCGATGGACAGGTTGTCGATGCCGATGAAGCGGTTCTGATAGTTGCGGAAGGTGGCTTCCAGATTGGAGGAATTCAACTGCGCGAGGGTGATGGTGCCGGTAGTGGCGCCGTTCACATAGGTCACCACGGAGCCGTTGCCATTGAAGGCAGAGCCGGTTCCCGCGGTGTCGGTGAAGGTGAACTGCCAGTGGTCGGCGGTGGCGTAGCCGGGGTTGTCCAGGCCTAGAGGCAAACTGGCGCCACCCTGGAAGAATTGGACGCCGCCATTGGCCCGGCGCAGCATGCCGAACTCGCCGGCGCCGGCGATCGGAAAGCCGTCATTGGTGGAGCCTCTCAGCGAGAAGGCGCCCCACTTGGTATCGTCCCCGCCGCCGGGATTGCCCGACATGTACATGTCGAAGCTGATGACCAGCGGGGTCGTGGCGGCCACGGTGGGCAGGTCCACGACGCTGCGGGCGTAGCCGTCGAAGGCAAGCAGCAGATAGTTGCTGTTCGCCGCGCCGCCGGGCTGGCCGACGTCGGTCGTGGTGTTCCCGACTTGGTGGTGGGGAGCGCCAAAAGTGTAGGCGACACCGGACGTGATGAAGCCTGGCGCCAGGGTGCCGCCGATGCGTCCGGACAACTCCTGATTCACATCCTGTGAATTGGAGGTGACCGTGAAGTCGTCAGTAAAGACAACGGCGGCGGAGCTTGCCTGGACGAGCAGGAACAGGGACGCGGCGGCAAATGCGCGGGAGGTGAGCATTTTCATAGGTAGGTCGAGTCGATGACTGGTAGCTTTCGAACCGGTGTTTTGGATTTTCGGTCGAAAAGTTCATACTTGGGGGCGATTCTAGGTAACAAACAGAGACGCTAGAGACAGGAATCGTTTCGTCAATTCAAGCGGTTGGTTCTCAGCCATTATGACACGAAAGAGCCACAATCCTTGAAAGCCTGAGGATTGACCCGCCGGTTGCCAGCCGGTTGGATGCGACATCCCATGAAAGCCCACTGCTCTGCCACGACCTTCACGGTGAGCCAGCTCGATGACTCCCTGCGTTTTTATCTTGAGGTGCTGGGCTTCGAGGAGGATTTC
>JAQGPE010000026.1 GCA_028293225.1 Akkermansiaceae bacterium
AGGCCTGGAATTTCTCGCGCGGCGGCGCGGAACCGGTGATCAGGTCTTCATCGACGCCGTTGGCGCGCAGCAACCGCCACTTGTAGTGGTCGCCGCCCAGCCACAGGTCGGCCAGGTTTTCCCAGCGCTGATCGGTGGCGATTTCCGCCGGGGAAAGGTGGCAGTGGTAGTCGTAGACCGGCTCCTTTTTGGCGACCTCGTGGAAAAGACGGCGCGCTGTGGGGGAGTGGAGCAGGAAGTCGTCGTCCAGGTAGGCCATGCGCCGGCAGGATAGGGGGAATCCCGGCCGCCCTGCAAGAGCCCTACCCTGAAAAGGTGACGCGCCGGATCCACCAACTAAGGCGGATCCGGCGCGGTTCTCCTTCCCTGAAAATGGACTGACCGTCAGAGGCGCCGGCGGCGCAGGATCAGCAGGCCGCCGAGGGCGCCGATGAGCAGCGGGGCGGTCGGTTCCGGCACCGTGATGGCCCCGGCGTAGTTCGGCTGGTGAACCTCCGAGGTGGTCGTCAGCGACTTGGCGTAGATCGATCCGTCGATGTTGCCGCTGGTGGTCACCGCCGCATTCGGGGCGAGCACCTGGCCCATCAGATTGTAGGAGCCGAGGTTGATCGAGGTGGCTTCGTAGAAGTTCCACACCAGGTGGCTGCGCCAGTAGTCCTGGGTGAAGAGGCCGACGAGGTTGCCGCTGGTCCAGTTGATCACGGAGCCGGCGACGTTGATGACGATGTCCGCCGCGGTGGAGGCGTTGATCTGGAGTTGCTGGACCGAGGAGTTGTTGAACACCAGGGCACCGGAGACATTGAAGATCGCCAGGCCGGAGGAGTTCGGGGTCGCGTTGAAATTGAGCGGGCCGGGCTGGCCGGCCGGGATGCTGGCGCTGCTGTTGGCCGTGGCGGTCGAGAGCAGGTGGCTGGCATCGTTCAGCGCGGCGAAGGTGTCGCTGTAGTTGACTCCGGGATTGGAAATCAGGTGGCCGCCGCCGTTGTAGTTCACAGAGCGGGAGGACGTGCCGCCGAGCTCGATGCTGCCGGCGTTCAGGTTCAGTGAATTGCCGTTTTCGATATTGCCGGCGACCCGAAGGGTCAGGTCCGACGACGGGACCTGGTTTTGCAACTTGATCGCGAAGTTGGCACTATTGTTTCCCTTCAGATTGCCGCCGACCATGGTGCGGCCTTCGATATCCGAAGTGGTGGAGAGATCTCCGGAAACAATCACAGAGTAATCCTTCAGGGCCTGAAGGTTCTGGGCGGACGCTAGGGGGGAGAGCAGTCCCATCAGGGGGGAAAGAACTGCAAAGACCGTTGCGGCCACCCCGGTTGGGGGGATGGGTGAACGCATGACGACGAAAACATAGTCAGACCCCGGCGGTTTTGTAACTACGCGATGATGCGTATTTTATGAGGGTGTTGTTACGTGAAGGCGTAAGTTAAGGGTTATTTTTAATTTCGCGGTAATTTCCACGGCTCTGAAATGCCACAGGCTTGCAGCCGGCCCGCCCGCGCCCTAGAACCCCCTGCATGTCAGATGCGGCGGTGGAAATCGAATACCTGCGAAAGCGCTACGGCCGCTTCGAGGCTCTGGGCGGAGTATCGCTGACGGTGCCGAAAGGCTCGGTCTTTGGCCTTCTGGGTCCGAACGGGGCGGGCAAGAGCACGCTGGTGAAAAGCCTGCTGACGATCATCCGTCCCACCGAGTGTCGCGGCACTTTGTTGGGCGCGCCCATTGGCGATCGCAAGACGCTGCGGCGCGTGGGCTATTTGCCGGAGCAGGCCCGCTTCCCGGAATACCTCACCGGGCGCCAGGTGATCAGCTACTCCGGCCAACTTACCGGTGTGTCGAACAGCGAGATCAAGAGCCGCATGGACGGCCTCCTGAGCCTGGTGGGCATGCAGGGATGGGCTGACAAGGCCGTGTCCACCTATTCGAAAGGAATGCGGCAGCGCATCGGGCTGGCCCAAGCGATGATCAACACTCCGGATCTGATCTTCCTCGATGAGCCGACCGACGGCGTGGATCCGGAGGGCCGGATCGACATCCGGCGCATGATCGACACCATGAAAGCGGCGGGACAGACAGTCTTCGTCAACAGCCACCTCCTTTCCGAGGTCGAACAGGTCGCAGACTACGTCGCGATTCTCGCCCGGGGCCAAGTCATCCGCTCGGCGCCCATGAGCGAACTAACCCGCGGCGGGCAACGCTATGTGATTCGCTCTTCTGGGCCGGTGCCGCCCTTCGTCCGTGAGAAACTTGAACAGAATGGAATCAAGGTGGCCGGAGACACGGTCACTCTGGAAACCGACAACGTCTCAACTGTGCAACCTGTGATTGATGCCCTTCGCACCGCCAATGTGCTGATTCGTGAAATCCGTGAAGAAAAGCCCTCGCTTGAGGACATCTTCCTTGAGGCAGTCAAAGGACAGGGAAGGGAGGCAGCATGAACGTGTTCCTCGCTATTCTGGGGGAGTCGCTGCGCCTGCTGCGGGCCCGGTGGTTGTTCTGGGTGACGCTGTGCATTTCAGCACTGGTTGCGCTCATTTATCTATCGGTGGGATTCGACGAACAGGGAGTGACCTTCGCGTTCGGAGCCAGCCATATTAAAAGCGAGTTGCTGGTCAAGGGTTCCCCGGGCGCGGAACTCCTCTACACGATGATCTTCTCGAAGTATCTGGTGGGGATCTGGCTCACCTTGGCGACTCTGATCCTGGGGTTGATTTCCTGTGGACCGATTTTTCCGGAGTTCATGCTGGAAGGCTCTGCCGGGGTTACACTTTCGAAGCCGATCTCGCGGTGGGCCCTCTTCATTTACAAGTTCGTCGGCGGCCTGCTCTTCGTGGCCATTCAGACGTTGCTATTCACGGTGATCATCTTCATCGCCATCCGTTGGCGGATTGGCATCTGGAACTATAGCGTCTTTTGGTCGATCCCGATCGTGTTGACGGTCTTCTCCTATCTGTTCTCAGTTCAGGTTCTGATCGGCGTCCTGACCCGTTCGGTGATGGTCTCGATCCTCGTGACCATTCTTCTTTGGTTCATGTCGTGGATCGTCACGCTGAGCGAGGACACGATGTATCACTTTGTTCACGACAAGGACAATGGCAGCCAATTGGCGATGGACCCAAGCCAGGAGAACCAGTGGCAGAAGTGGTATCAAATGGTCAAATTCATGCACATGATCACGCCCAAGGTTTCGCAGACCTCTGCGCTGCTGAATCAGAAAGTCGTCATGAGCAATGGGCGGAACTCGTCGCTGGGCGACTATATCAAGATGAATGGAAAAAATTCGGAACTGGGGGATGCGATCAAGGAGGCGGAGGTCCCGAGGTTTTCGATGGAATATATTATCGGAACTTCTCTCGGCATCGAACTGCTGATTCTCGCATTCGCGGGTTGGAAGTTCAGCCGCCGGGATTTCTGATCACGAAAAAGGCCGGCCTCTGGAGCGAGGCCGGCCTTTCTTCTCGATGGCTTGATGATGATCAGTGCTCCGTCGCCTTCTCGGCACCGAGGCCGGTGTGGGCGCGGACGCTGAACTCGGCGAACTTCGCTTCCGCCTCGGGATCGCGGCGGATCAGGCTGCCGAGGACGGCGGCAATGAAGCCGATCGGGATGCTGACGATCCCCGGATTCGTCAGCGGGAAGAGCGCCTTGGCCTGGATCAGGTGTCGCTTGGCCTCGGCCACGGTCGGCGCATCGATGCCCATGACGCTGGGGCTGATGATGATCAGCAAGATGCTGGAGATCAGCCCGGCGCAGAGTCCGGTGACGGCGCCGATGGTGGTGAAGCGTTTCCAGAAGATCGACAGGATGATCACCGGCAGGTTCGCCGAGGCGGCGACCGCGAAGGCGAGCCCGACCAGGAAGGCGACGTTGATCGACTGGAGCTTGATCGCCAGATAGATCGAAAGGCCGCCGACGAAGAAGGAGGCGATTCGCGCCACCTTCACTTCCTTTTCCGGCGCGACCGCTTTGCCCTGGTGAATCACGTTGCTGTAGAAGTCGTGCGCGAAGGAAGTGCTGGCGCTGATGGTCAGGCCGGCCACCACCGCGAGGATCGTCGCAAAGGC
>JAQGPE010000031.1 GCA_028293225.1 Akkermansiaceae bacterium
AAGGAAATCAACCGGGCGCGGCAGCTCATGAGCGGGATTGCCAACTACCAGGAAAGATCCCGCGCCCTGCGTGAGGAAGGCAGCCAGTTGCTGGCGTCCTGGAACGAATTGATCGGCGCGTCGATCCCCACCGAAACCCTGCGCGCCGACAGCCCCACTTTGCCAGCCAACCAGGACAGCGGCCGGACCAACGGCGGCAATCTGGACACCATCCACTCCATCGAAATCGACCGATGAAGAAAGCTCTCTACTTGATGCCGCTGGCTCTGGCCGCACTGGCCACGGCGCAGACCTTCACGCCGGCCAGGCCTCCCGGGGGAACTCCGGCCGCGAAAAAGGACGTTGCGGTCGATATCAGCGCTTCGGCGATTTCCGGCGATTTTGAAATCAGGGAAGGGGCTCCGGTCCCTGGCCTGGAGAAAGGGGATGAGATTCCCGCTCCTCCCCCCGGGGAAGCTTCCTCTGACTCCGGCGAAGCGGTTCCCGCTGAACTGCATCCCGGCGAGCCGGAAGGGGTGAGTGTCCGCGTCGAGCCGGGGAAATCCGGCGTGGCGGTCGCGTCCTCCAAGGTCAAGCTCCTCGCGCCGTTTCCACCAAAGGCTCTGGCCAAAGCCCCGGCCGGCTGGCGTCTGGAGCATCCGGAGAACGTTCCGCCGCTGGTCAAGGAAGTGACCCTGGAGAATGGGACCCGACTCAATCTTTCGATCCGGCCTCATGTGTTGGTTCCTGACGCCGACGGCAGCCAGGTCATCGGCATCGGCGAGCCGGGCTACGACCCCGCTCTCCAATACGCCCAGGCGAAGACCATGGGCGCGATCCTTTCCAGCTCCCTGGAGCGCATGGACAAGGATTCGAAGGATCTCGGCGACGCGCTCGAGCGGCTGCAGCAGTTGCTCGGCTCCCTCCCTCACCCCCCGCCACCGGCCCCACCCGCTCCGGCGGTGAAAACCGGGAATTTAAGCCGATGAGAACCTCCACCGTTCAAGGTTGCTGCTGCCTTGCCCTGGCCCTCATGACGGGTGCCGTGGGGGGGCATTGGGCTTCCGTGAAGCAGACCGCGGCGCTGCTGCAGGCGCGCCCGGCGGCTCCGGCGACGACCGTTCCCCTGGAAGATCCGGTGGTGCGTGAAGCGCGGCAGATCCTGGCCGAAGCGAAGTCGGCGGGTCATCCGGAAACGGCGGCCGGAGCTCCGGCGGCCAGTAGTCGCGAGGTGGATGCCCGTTTCGAGCGTGCCGTGGCGGCTTTCGAGCAACTGGTGGCGCAGAATGCCGAACTGAAAAACCAGGTGGCGGAGACGAACCGCGATCTGATGGCGCTCCAGTTCCAGGTGGACAGCCACTCGGAGTCCTTCCGCCCGCTGAAGGTGGCGGAGGAGCCGGCGCCGATGCCTTCGAACGGGGTTCTGCCGCCGAAAGAAGCTCCCTGAGGGCGCGATCGTGACATTCGTTGCGATTCCGCTCTTGCGTCGCGGGCCGCACCGTTTTTGGTGTCGGGCATGCCACGCCTCGCCCTGCTCCAGTCCCGCGGCTTTGCCACGAAAGACGAAGCCTTCGATCATCATGAAAAACTGATCCGCGAGGCCGCGGCCGCCGGCGCGAACATCGTGGTCACCCAGGAGTTGTTCCTGACGCCGTATTTCTGCGTCGTCGAGGACCCCGCGCTGTTCGATCTGGCCGACCCGCTGCCCGGTCCGGTGACGGATCGCCTCGGCAAGCTGGCGGGTGAACTGGGCGTCGTGCTGGTCTCTTCTCTTTTTGAGCACCGCGGACCGGGCCTCTATCATAACACGGCGTCGATCCATGATGCCGACGGCACTCTGCTCGGGCTGTATCGCAAAAGCCACATCCCGCAGGATCCGGCCTTTGAGGAAAAGTTCTACTTCACCCCCGGCGACACCGGCTGGCCGGTCTGGGAGACGAAGTTCGGCAGGCTGGGCGTGCTGATCTGCTGGGATCAGTGGTATCCGGAGGCCGCCCGCCTGATGGCTCTGGGTGGCGCGCAGGTTCTCCTCTATCCGACCGCCATCGGCTGGCTGCCTGCGGAAAAGCCCGCGCTCGGCGACGCTCAGCATTGTGCCTGGGAAACGGTGCAGCGCGGCCACGCCGTGGCCAACGGCTGCTACCTGGCTGCCGTCAACCGCACCGGCACGGAGGGCGAAACCGAATTCTGGGGCCGCTCCTTCGTCGCCAATCCCTATGGCCAGCTCGTCGCCAAGGCCGGCACCGACAGTGAGGAAATCCTCTATCACGACCTCGATTTCAAAGCCGTGGAGGATTTCCGCCGCATCTGGCCCTTCTTCCGCGACCGTAGGATCGACGCCTACGGGGATCTCACCAAGCGCTGGAGGGCCTGAGGCCTGTCAGAAGCGACTTCGCTCAGAAGAAGAGAGGGTTCATTTCCGGGATGCGGCCTGGGAGTGGCGCGCCTGGATTACCACGACACTTAAAAAGGCGAGCGCCACGAAGATCCCTCCGGCCGCGGTGGCGGTGCGGAACAGGAAGACCCGGACCGCCCAGAGGCCCGGGGAATCCAGGATGCCGCGGATGTTGAAAAGGCAGGCAAGCGCGAGCGAGATCACGAGCAGTGCCGACCAGAAAGCCCATCGTTTCCGGTCGGCGGTCCGGGAGTCCGGATCGACCGGTTGCGCTGAGATCAGGCGGAAATAGACGGCCATCACGAGCCCGGCTCCGGTCAAGGTGCTCAACTGCTGGAGGATGTAGTGGATCGGCAGGGAGGGCGTGAGCCGCATCTGGAGCAAAGGGAGGTGCGCGACGAACCAGCCGGACGGGTGAGTGAAGGAGTCCCAGAAAAGATGAGTCAGCGCTCCGATCCAGACGGCCAGGCAAAGGGATGCCGCGGTCCCTGCCTGGAACGGTTTTTCACAGGACAGCGCGCGGGCGAGGAGCCGCCGCTGCCGGGAAGGCATCAGAAACAGGAGTGATGGCCGGACCAGGAAGAGGCCTCCGAGCAGCAGCAGTCCGCTGGGGGTGGCCAGCAGCAGCGAACCCGCCAGGCTGTGAGCCCAGGTCGCGGCGGTGAACCAGTGGGCGTAGTAGCCCAGATCCGGGCTCATGCTGCCGATCACCAGAGCCAGGCGCAGAACAGGCGGTTTGAAAAAGCGGACAAGGGGAAGAATTGCCGCGGGATGCGATAGGGTGAAGGGCACGGAGGGCGGTGGCGTTCTTGCGGGGAAGCGTGGAAGGTCCTGCCGGTCAGTGAGGGCAGGATGGAGGCGCGATGAAAATTATGAGGGAAGAGACTTTGATTATGATTTTTTCGTCACGGGAAATCTCTCTTGAGAATGCGCTTTTTTCCAGGGAGGCAGGATTTTCCCTTTTCGGGGGCGAGAGGGCATCGTCAGTCTTGAGTCAGACCCTAATTCGAAGAGACCATGTCACGACCTGTAACGCTTTTCACCGGCCAGTGGGCCGACATCCCCGCTGCGGAACTGTTCCCTAAAGTCAAAGCCATGGGCTTCGACGGAGTTGAACTCGCCTGTTGGGGTGACCACTTCGACGTCCAGAAAGCACTCAATGAACCGGGCTACATCGAAGGCCGCTGGGAACTGCTCAAAAAGAGCGGTCTGACCTGCTACGCGCTTTCCAATCACCTGGTCGGCCAGGCGATCTGCGACCCGATCGACGATCGCCACAAGTCGATCCTGCCGCTCCATGTGTGGGGCGACGGCGAGCCGGAAGGCGTGCGCCAGCGCGCGGCCCAGGAGATGATC